>NZ_JAVJRX010000014.1:0-23801 GCF_040219735.1 Coleofasciculus sp. G1-WW12-02
TGGGAAACAACAGAAACACCGTCGGGTGAAGACTTAGATGACTTATTTGCACAAGAAGAGGCAGAATTAGCTAACAGCGCCGAGGTAGAGGATTTAGATGCAGATTGGTTAATCGATGAGTCTCAACAGATACAGCAACCAGAAACAGGGGAAACCGCCGCCGATATATTTGGGGATTGGGAAACCCCAGAAACATCGCCTAGCGAAAACTTAGAGGAACTTTTTAGTCTGGACGAAGCGACTGTTGACGATGATTTTTCATTAGCAACTCTGGCAGAAACCGAATGGGATCTGGATTCACCCAGAGAAAGCGCCGACGAGTTTGCGGAATTAGAAGCCATTCTGAACGTGGAGATGCCAGCCGCAACATTGACCAGCGAAAGCGGCTATGAGTTTGCAGAATTAGAAGCCATGCTGAACGGGGAGACGTCAGCCGCAACATTGACCAGCAAAAGCGGCGATGAGTTTCCGGAATTAGAAGCCATGCTGAGTGATACTCCCTCACATACAGATTTGTTTGAGGATTTAGAAGTATTCTTAGGCGAGGAGGAATCAACTCAAGACAATCAATCGTCTGTCGCTAAAACTCGCCCATCTCAACAGGAAGATGAGCTAGATAAAGAGTTAGAACTCATGCTGCAGGAGGCTCTTCAGGAAACTGATAAATCCACGGTAGGTTCAGCCACAACAAATACAGGTTCGCGACAAAGCGCCTCTTTGCCAAGTCGGCGCACGCCTCGGACATTTGAGCAGACAATGCGAGTGCCGGTTAAGCATCTCGACAGTCTAAATAACTTGGTGGGAGAACTGGTGGTGAGCCGTAATAGCTTAGAACAAGATCAAGAGCGTCTGCGGCAATTCTTGGATAATTTACAGCATCAAGTCTCGGCGTTAAGTGATGTCGGGGCGCGGATGCGGGATTTGTATGAGCGCTCGCTTCTGGAGAGTTCTCTTTTAGCCAGTAGTCAACAGCGCTCTCGCTCTGTGTTCGGGTCAGAGACTTCTGCATCTGCATCCACGAGTTCCGAGTCAGGGGAGGACTATCACCCGTTGGAAATGGATCGCTTTACCGGCTTCCATTTACTCTCCCAAGAGATGATCGAGTTAATCGTGCAAGTGCGGGAGTCGGCGTCAGACGTGGAATTTTTGGTGGATGAAACCGATCAGGTGGCTCGCAACTTGCGACAGGTGACAACTCAACTCCAAGAAGGACTGACGCGATCGCGCATGGTGCCTTTTGCGAATGCGGCTGACCGTCTAACTCGTCCGGTGCGGGAAATTTCTCTCAAGTTAAAAAAGGAAGCCCAACTGCAAGTGGAAGGTCGAGAAACCTTGCTCGACAAAATGATCCTGGAACACCTTTATGATCCCTTAACCCACTTGGTCAATAATGCGATTACCCATGGCATTGAATCCCCAGAAGAACGGCAAGAGATGGGTAAACCAGCCGTGGGTCAAATTATCCTGCGAGCGTTCCACCAAGGAAACCAAACGGTGATTGCCATCTCCGACGATGGTACGGGTATTGACCCAGACCGGATTAAACGAAAGGCAATTGAGAAGAAACTGATCACCCCAGCCGAGGCGAGAGACCTAACCCCGACAGAGTTGTATGACTTTCTGTTCCACCCCGGTTTTAGTACCAAAGACGAAACCGATGAATTCGCGGGACGGGGTGTGGGGATGGATGTCGTCCGCACGAGTTTGAGCGAAATTCGGGGCGCAATCTACATTGATTCGACATTAGGAAAAGGCACAACGTTTACCATTCGTCTACCCTTAACCCTGAGTATTTGTAAAGCTCTATGTTGTCTTTCCGAGCGCGCTCGCATTGCCTTTCCTATGGATGGGGTGGAAGATATGTTTGATGTATCGCGCGATCGCTTCCACAAGGATGCCAACGGTCAAGTCGGTGTCTCCTGGCGGGACACGTTCCTGTCGGTACAACCTCTGAGCGAGTTGCTCTCCTACAACCGTTCCATTAGTCGGGGCAATGTTTATGGGGGTAAGCGAGAAGACGACCAAATCTCAATTGTCGTGCTACGCAGTTCTGGGACATTCATTGCGATTGAAGTGGATCAAGTCTTAGGCGAACAGGAAATCGTAATTAAACAACTCGAAGGTCCTGCGCCTAAACCCATTGGCATTGCTGGGGCGACAGTCTTAGGAGATGGTCGAATCATGCCCATTGCCGATGTGTTAGAACTGATTGATCTTGCCAGTGGACGCCTGCGGAAAGACAGCGTGACGATATGGTCAAGAGGGGACAGCGAAGGTGCAGGAATTGAGGAAGCCCCAGAAACTCGCCATGAGCCACTGGTTCTGATTGTGGATGACTCGATTACAGTCCGCGAACTCCTTTCGATGACCTTCTCCAAAGCTGGTTATCGGGTGGAACAATCCCGCGATGGTCAAGAAGCCTGGGATAAACTACGCTCAGGCTTACCCTGTGATATCGTATTCTGTGATATCGAAATGCCAAGAATGGACGGATTGGAACTGCTGTCTCGACTTCAGAAAGACGAGAATCTTAGCCAGTTACCCATTGCCATGCTTACCTCTCGTGGGGCGAAACGACATCGGCAAATGGCAGCACAGCTTGGCGCGAGTGGTTACTTTACCAAACCTTATCTGGAAGAAGTGCTACTTGATGCGGCTCAGCGGATGATTCAGGGTGAAGTGCTCTTTAGTGCTGAGGCTTGATGAATTTGTAGTCGTATGTCTGGAACAGGCTCCCCCAGCTTCCCCTACCGGACTTGATATAACTTGATATCATGCAGACCAAAAACTCTTCCTCAATCATCAATCACCAATCACCAATCCCAACTGTCCTGAAAGCCTGCGCGATCGCCTTCTGGCTTTGGGGGCTCTCTGGAAGTATGGCGGCTCAGGCGGAGGATGTAGACCTGAAAGTGGGTGTGGTGCAGCGTTTTGGCTCAGAACCCACCGATGAACTGATCCTAAAAGCCACACCTGGGGATCGCCTGAGTTTGCGGTTTTTGGCGGGAAATATGCAACCCAAAACCCTGGAAACCGATCAGGTGACGCTGGAAGTGGCGATGCAACCCCTATCCCAACCCCTTTTAGCTGAACATTTAGTCCTCAGCGATCACGCCACCTTTGAAACCGCAGAAGATGCGGCGAATCAATGGCGTTCACAGGGGATTCAGGTGGAAGTGGTGCAGCCGGAACGCTGGCAAGTTTGGGCGAAACGGGATGTCTATCAGACGCCCCTGCTGCGACGCCTATTGCTGCAAAGCCTTCAAGCTCAAGGAAACAACACAGTTAGACTAGAAAGTCAAGTCCTTCCCCAAGTGCCGCGAATTTCGTTTGTGGTAGATGGCTATCGGTATAGTCGTCAGTGGATAGAGATTGATTCGGAGAATGATTTAATCCAGGTAACTCGTGGTGAAGATAAGCGCAACCCGCGACTGTATGCAGGGAGTCTGAAAATCCAGCCTAATGCTTACGGGACTTACACCCTGGTTAATGACGTTCCCTTAGAAACCTATCTGCGCGGCGTTGTCCCTCATGAAATAGGACCAGGGGCGCCTTATGCTGCAGTAGAAGCGCAAACTATTATTGCCCGCACCTACGCCCTGCGGAATCTCCGTCGATTTACGGCGGACAATTACCAAATCTGTGCAGATACCCATTGTCAAGTCTATCGGGGACTCACAGGAACCGTTCCCACGGCTGACCGCGCGATCGCAAAAACCCAGGGGCTAGTCTTAACCTATGATAATGAGTTGGTAGACGCCTTATACTCCTCCACCTCTGGCGGTGTCACCGCGCCCTTTAGTGATTCGTGGAACGGATCAGAACGTCCTTACCTAAAAGCTGTGGTTGACTCGCCTAAACCGATTTGGGACTTATCTAATAAGCCTTTAGGGAATGAACAAAACCTCCGCGAATTCATTAATTTGAAAGAAGGGTTCAATGAAAGTGGCAGATCCCCCTTCCGGTGGCGGATAGAAAACTCCCTCGAACAAATTCAGGCAGATTTACAGCGCTATTTGAAAAAAATCAAACACCCGCTAGCGGAGTTTACCACCATACAACAGATGCAAGTTGTCAAGCGATCGCCAGCCGGACGCATCCTCAAGCTTAATGTGCAAACAGATAAGGGTGTGGTTGAACTCCATAAAAATGAAGTCCGTAGCGCCTTTTATCCACCTCGCAGTACCCTATTTTACCTTGAACCCATATACGGTGCTGATAAAACCCTCAAAGGCTATGCCTATGTCGGCGGTGGCTTTGGACATGGCGTTGGTTTGAGCCAATATGGTTCGTATAACTTAGCCAATCTTGGTTGGGCAGGGGAGAAAATTCTCACGTTTTACTATCCAGGAACCCAAGTTCAACCGTTAAATGATTCCATTGTTTTTTGGCAAGAACCAGGTAACAAGAAATAATATCATATCCGGTTGAATAATTACACGTTGGTACTGTTATCAGCGATAATTTCAATCCGGTGTTCCTCCTGTAAGCGATCGCGGACTAACAGATAGAGAGTTTTCACATAAATATTGTAAGGGCGAGTCGCTGCACAAATATGGCGGTGTAAGAATTAACCTGTCTCGACTCGCCCTTTTCTTGTATGTACGCGGGTCAGATAATTAGAGGTTGGGATTGTGGTGAAGATAGGGAACGGGGAATAGAGAACGGTAAACGGTTGTAGTGCGAGCGTCTCGCTCGCTATTTTATTAGGTTTTTAATTACCGATATCCTCTGGAGGGCGACCCGAGCCAATTAATGGCTGGGCGGTGTAAATTGTGTGGGCGGGTCGCCCCTACAATGTTTTCTGGTAATAGGCGATACTCAGCGGGGAGCGAACCCGAAACCCAACAGTTACCTATCTCGTCCTAGTTACCATGCCGGAATCCGGCAAAGCTTTGTTAGTCTAAAAATATATAACCTGCCATTCCTCTCATCTCACTAACCGCTCATGTCTAGCACCACTACCCCCCTCATCCAAACGCTAAACCCAGAACGCTGGGTTGGGTGGAGTATGGACTTTATCGGCGCAGGTTATACAGGTTTGTTGGTCAAAAATGGTAAACTTGTCCGCAAATTGAAACCGGGGCGTCATTTCAGCTTCGCCTTACCCCTTCTCGAACAATGTGAACTGGTTCTGGTTGATAGCAAGATTCGCCACCTAGAAATCGTCTCCCAAGGAGATTTCTTATCCCGCGATCAATATTTGATTAATATTTCCCTAAATGTCATGTACCAGGTGGTAGATGCGAGACGGGTAGCCCTGGAACTCTCAGATCCAATTGCAGCGCTGACGAGCGCAGTAAAAGATAGTTTAGGGGTAGCTGTAGGTCAATTGCGGATGGAACAATTAGTTAACCAGGGACGAGTACATATCCGACAATACCTACTTGACCATGCCGAGGTATCCTATTCCCTAGGCTTTGCCCTAGAAGACGTGCGAGTCAGTGATATTAACTTTCCGCAGACGAAGGGAATCATTCGTCAAGTGGAGGGAATGAGCGCCACACAGGAAGCCGAACACGAAGCCGCCTTACAAATGCAAATCGCACAAGCCAGTCGCCCCGTTATCCCCCCACCTCCCATACAGCACGTTAATATCATTACACCCCATACCCCCAACGCCAATCCTCCTGCTTTTGGCACTTCCCCTCAACCGAATTCTTTACCCAGCACTGGAGAAGCCACAGCCAATCTACCTGTAAGAGATAAACCCGTATTAGCGCCCACGATAATTTCCCAACCCTCTAGTGGAGTACAGGCGCGTCTAATCCACCACTCATCGGGTGCGACATTCAATTTATCAGCTAGCACCTGCACGATTGGACGAGAACCGAGTAATACGCTGGTTCTCGATGATGGGTTGAGTTCCCGCTATCATGCTCAGATTACTCAATCCAAAGATGCTCAAGGTCAAGTCCAGTACCAGTTAACGGATGTGGGTAGTTCTAATGGTACATTTATCAATGGACAACAGCTTACCCCCCATCAACCTTGCACCCTAACTCCGGGGAATATTATCCGCATTGGCAATCAAGAATGGACATTTAAAGCTGAGTAGATTCTTCGCTGTGCTTATCAAACGCTTGATAGACTAAAGCCATCACATCATTCAGTTGGTAATGTAAATTTTTTATACTCTTACTGAAAAATCGAGAAGTCGAAGCGATGTTTAAACGCCTGTGGTATGGAGAGGACTTGAATTAAAACACTAAGGTTTTATTTTTTCAATAGACTTAACTTGATAACAGGGGAAACTTTTTCCCTGTACTTAGTAACTCAGCAAACGCCTCAGCCGATAAGGGCGGACTAAACCAATATCCCTGGATTTCATCACACTGATGTCCTTTGAGAAAATTTAATTGACTTAGCGTCTCCACCCCTTCCGCCACAACCTTTAACTTGAGACTGCGAGCCATTTGTAAAATTGCCGTTGTAATCGCTTCATCGCGGCTATCTTCAGTCAGCTGACAGACAAAAGAACGGTCAATTTTTAACACATCAAAGGGGAATTTCTTCAATTGACTTAAGGCGGAATAGCCTGTACCAAAATCATCAATGGAGATCCGAATACCCAAGGATTTGAATCTCTGCAATGTCGCGATCGCGGCTTCTGGATTTTGCACTAATGTACTTTCGGTGAGTTCTAACTCTAAATAATGAGGATTCAATCTAGTTTCATGGAGGACATCCACGACGAAGTCGGCTAAATTGGACTGATTAAACTGACGGGGCGATAAATTAACGGCAATCCGTAAGGGATATATTTCCTGATCTTGCCAGATTCGCGCTTGCTGACAAGCTTGTCTGAGTATCCATTCGCCCAATGGCACAATTAACCCGGTTTTTTCCGCTAAGGGAATAAACTCAACAGGCGGAATAATCCCGCGTTGAGGATGATTCCAGCGCACCAAGGCTTCCGCCCCTTCAATCTGTCCCGTGAGCAGATTCACTTTCGGTTGATAATAAAGCTGAAACTCCTGCCGTTCTAAGGCTTGACGCATTTGGATTTCTAGCTCAAAGGCTTCTTGAGATTTTGCTCCAATTGAGGCAATGTAAAATTGGTAGCGGCGATTTCCCGATTGTTTGGCTTCCTCTCTTGCCACACTGGCATGTCTAATCAGGGTGTCGAGTTCTCGACCATCACGCCCTAAGATCGCAATACCGATGTAGGCAGACAGGAAGATTTTATGAGAGTTTACCTGAAACGGTAAATCAAATTCTTTTAATAGGGCTTCGACAATTTGAATACTCTCTGGTTTAAGATAACTTCGACTCAAGAGAATAATAATATGGTCACTATCGATTTGGGCAATAGCATCCTGTACTCCCAACAGACGGCGTAGGCGTTCGACAACGGCTTGAAGCAATTGATCGCCGATGGCAAGTCCTAAGGTATTGTTCAGTTGGTTAAGTTGTTCGATCTCCAAAGACAACAGAAAAATCTGAAGTTTACCCTGATTCCCCTGAGTCTCTAGCTGATCAAAACGTTTCTGTAATAACTGACGATTGGGCAGATTGGGATTGATCACAGACTGCTGTTGGCGTAACTTCACCTTTTGCAGCCGCGCCGCGACTGCACCGAGGATTTGGACGCGAGTAAAGGGCTTAGTGACGTAATCATCAGCTCCCAAAGTCATACCCTGACGAATATCCGCCCGTTCTGTTTTTGCGGTTAGGAAGATAAAGGGAATCGCAGCCGTTGGTGGATACTGTTGCAGGATCTGGAGCACACCATAACCATCCAGCCCCGGCATGAGGATATCGCAAATAATCAAATCGGGCTGTTTGGTTTGAGCCAATTCCACACCTGTGTTACCGTTATCTGCACCAAGCGTCTCGAACCCCTCAGCGTTCAGGAGTCTGAGTAGATTCCGGCGAATGGCTTTCTCATCTTCAATTACTAAAATCGTCGTCATGACTATAGCTCGCTGGATATCTCGCCCAATGGGAGCAAGTCGGAAAACGAGGCGAGTATTATCGCTTTCCTGTTGAACAAGTTAGCAATTTTGGGCTAGAACCCAATCCTAATAAAATGTTGGGCTTATGGAAGTCAGGAAAAATTATGACTTAGATTTCTATTGTGCTTATGTATAGTATTCTAAAATTAAATAGTTAAAACCCCTACAAATTCACTAAGTTTTGCCGATATCTTTTTCTCTAACAAGAGAAAAATATTTAGTTTGGATTGATGATTGTTGAAGACTCAATACGTGGATATTTGCTGCCGTTTTAGTTTAAAATCCCCCACTCCTCGGTTCTCCTGTTCCCTATTGCCTATTCCCGGTTCGCGGTTCCCTGAATCCTGATTTTGCTCCCGCGATCGCCTATCAACGGTAACCGAACCGTAAACGTCGTACCGACGCCAACTTCACTGGTTACGGTAATTTGACCCTGATGAAGATCAACACATTGTTTGACAATGGCTAACCCCAATCCTGTCCCCGCGATCGCGCCTACATTTTTCCCCCGATAGAAAAAATCAAACAGGTGGGGTATATCCTCTAACGGGATACCAATCCCCTGATCCTGAATCTCAAAGCAAGCATTCTCTCCCTCACAGGCTAGATTGAATCGAATCGTACCGCCCACAGGAGAGTATTTAATCGCATTGGATAGTAAGTTAGACAGTATTTGTCGCAGTAGTTTTTCATCCATCATCGCGGGTAAACAAGTCACCTGACTCACAAAGGCGAGGGTATAGGTTTGATTCTCATCGTCGGTTAAGTGTTTGATAGTTAAACCCTGCTGAATCTGAGTCACTAACCGTTGACAAAAGTCATGGAGTTCCACAGGGGTGGGAGTAAAGGGTAGTTGTGCCACATCAGCCATACCGACGAACTGCATATTTTCCAAAAGTTGCAGCATCTGTTGCACCGTTTCCTGAATCAGATGCAACTGTTCCACTTGTTCAGCTTTTGTCCATTGGTAATGTTCCAACAATTCAGCCGTAGACAGAATCGTTGTCAGGGGTGTGCGGAATTCATGAGAGGTGATAGATAGAACCTGAGATTTTAAGTGTCCCCGTTGTTTTTCTTTGGCTAAAGCATGAAGAATTTCGGCTTCGGCTTGCTTACGTTTGTCCATTTCCGAGTTTAGTCGCGCAAACGCCTGATTGAGTTCAGTAAGGATTTGCGGGAAGTTCTGAGGGTGTTCAGGGAGACTCTGTTGTGACTGTGGTTGTGACGCTGATGTTGAAGACGGCGTATGAGTGAGAACCTGTTCAATACCTATCACAATCAAGGTTTCAGGGGAAATGTCCAGGTGAGTTGCCATTTGTTGCAACTTTACCCAATGGTCATCAGTAATGGTAATCGCGATCGTTTGCATCTCAGGTTAGAGATTGAGATGCTACCAGTTTAGCTTTGAGGATTGGGGAAATGGGAATTGGGGAACAGGTAATTGGGGAACAGGTAATTGAGGGTTGGGGATTGGGGAACAGGTAATTGGCGGTTGGGGATTGGGCTCTCGCATTCGCGTTGAAATGTTGGCAGAAAACCGATCAATCTGGGCGCGAATGCGAGAGCCCCTACGAATGTACCCTGTTCCCTGTTCCCTAACGAATGACGATCTCCACCGTAGATTCAAGGGCTCTCGATAAGCAATAATACTTAAAACGCGCTAAAATAGCGGTAAAGTCAGTGGGACTCTCCGGGTAGAGCAAGAAGAGACAACCCTAATCAAAAATGCTCAACGATAGAAACCTTGTACTACATTATAATGGCGATTCGGATCACGTCAAATTGAAAATTATGACGTGAGGCACCTCGCCTATTTAGCTGATAGGCTTCCCTGTCACATCATAAAGGCAGATAAACGTCCAGGAGAAACTCAAATGATGATGAAGGCTCAAGACATCATGACCACAGATGTGGTGACCATTCGCGGTTCAGCGACTGTAGCTGACGCCGTGGATTTGATGAACGATATGGGTCTGCGGGCTTTAATTGTAGATCGCCGCCATGACCAAGATGCTTATGGCATTCTGACGGAAACTGATATTGTTTATAAAGTTATTGCCTATGGCAAAGATCCCAAAAAAGTGCGGGTTTATGAAATAATGAATAAGCCCTGCATTGTGGTCAATCCTAACCTCGGCGTGGAATACGTGGCGCGATTATTTGCCAATACCGGTATTCGCCGCGCTCCGGTGATCAAGGATAAACTGCTGGGCATTATCTCTATTACCGATATTCTGACCAAAGGAGACTTCCTCGAAAAACCCAAGAGTGTAGTCCTTGAAGACGAAATCCGCAAAGCTGTAGAAGAAGCACGAGCAGTCTGCGCCCAAAAAGGTCCAACTTCTAAAGAATGTGCCGCCGCCTGGGATATTGTGGAAGAACTGCAAGCTGAAGCTGCACACCAACGGGCAGAAAAGCTCTCTAAAACAGCGTTTGAGGAATACTGCGAAGAGTATCCTGAAGCCATGGAATCTCGAATTTATGAGAGTTAATCTGACTTGAGATTTTACCGGGCTACCCGGAAAAGAAAACTAAATCCGCTCGTGATATCCTCCACCACCCTAATCTTTGATGGGGTGGTGGCTTTTTTGGCAATTCGTGCTTACTTGAATAGAGGTAGTACTTTTTTGGGCAGAACTGGGCTAGGATAATTTTGCTGTTGGATAATTAAACAACTGTTGCGAGCCAATTGGGTAAGGAGAATCGGGCAGAATGAAAAAAAGAGTTAAGTCATCTTTGATTGTCGCTGTAATAGCCACAAGTTTAATTCCTAGTCCAGGTAGGACTGAGAATATAAGTAACGACTCAACGCCCGATGCTCGCCAAATCAGTCAGTTATTTTATCCACCACCCAGCGAGGAACCGACGTTTCGGGTTATTGGCAAAGGTCGAGCCAGTCAACCAGCCGATAGCGCCAGTCTCCTATTCAAATTTGCCAGAAACTATTCTTCGCCGCCAGAGGGGGTATTATCTCAGTTTGAAACACAAGAGGTAATCACACTAGAGATGCTGCAACCAATCCTGGATGCTCTCAAAGCGATTGGCGTCTCTGATCAGGCGATTGACTTAGAAATCATTGAACCAAGCGCCAGCTTTTTGCCCTTTCCCTTTCCCTCCACAGCCACAGAGGGAGGAGCGCAACTCGTGGTAACGGTGGAAAATCCCAGCCGCGATCGCTTAGAGGAGATTGTCAATACCGCAACGGATGCAGCCAACCCCATTGAAGAGATTCTTATCAGTACAGTTAACGTAGAATATTCAGTGAATAACTGTCAAGCCCTAGAGCAAGCTGCTTATCAATCAGCCATCCAGGATGCCCAAAACCGAGCCAACAGCATTGCGGCGGCGACGGGAACTCGACTCAGACTGGTGCCATCGGTAGCAGAACCATTCTATGGCGTTTTTTTACCGGGATGTTACTCAGAGGGGAATTTACCATTTGGCAATACCATCTCATCTCCTTACGATCCCGATGATCCTGTAGAAGTTAGGGTAAATAAGGATATCTTTGTCACCTATACAGGGCGCTAGAGCTTTAAGCTGTCATGCATTTAAAATGGGTATTAGTGGCGAGAAAGATGCTCAATGTAGTGAGCAAGATGCTCACACTACGACAACGATTTCGCAATTGTTGACATTAAGGTTTAAATGCTGAACAGCTAATCACTCTTATCTTTACAGTAAACGAGACAGTAGCAAATAAATCAGGCGAAATAAAGCCGTTACCGCGATCGCGCCGACTGCGGCAAACACTCCAACCACGATGAGGGCTGGGATTGACTTACCAGCGAGTAATGCGAGGATGGACGATAAAATTAAGCTAATTCCGCCAATAATAGGCAAGTCTTTGCCTTCAATAATCCGGCGGTATTGGAGATAGATTAAACCACCCACCATCATCCCCACCAATCCCCCACTAATCCCTGATACCCATCCCCCATTAATCCCTAAGATCTTCAAGATACTTCCCAGGACACTCAAAAATAACGCCCCTTCAAAGCCAGTAAACCCTGCCCCGATTAACGTTTCTGATAGGGTAAAAGGGCTTTTTTGTCGCTGAATCGCAGGTGTCGGCTGAACCACAGGTGGTGGCTGAGTAGCTGGTTGTGGTTTGGGAGTGGGTGGTGGAGACGGTGATGCAGGGGGAGTTCGATGGGGTTGAAGGGCGTCCATCACCTCTATAGCCGATTGAAAACGTTGATTGGGTATACGCACAAGCATACGGTTTAAGACTTCTGCTAGAGTATCGCTAACCTGGGTATAGGGTCTCCAGTTCCAGGAGTTATTGTAGGAATCATATAGCTCCTCAGGCTCTTTTCCCGTGAGCAATATCATCAACGTTACCGCCAACGCATATAAATCCGTTGAAGGATAAACTTGCGCCCCTGACATCTGTTCCGGGGGGGCAAATCCCATTGAATAAATGCCAGTCGATTTACCAGAAGGGGTTCCTGCTGCGCCTTTGGTTACTTGTTTAACCGCCCCAAAATCCAACAGGTACAAGCGTCCATTCCGGTGGCGCATGATATTAGAGGGTTTAATATCCCGATGGATTGAACCATTCTCATGGACAAACTGGAGTACCTTCAGCATTGCTTGTAACACATCTAGGACTTCAGGTTCAGAGAATGTTCCTTTGGTTTGCAGTTCTTTCTCCAAGTCTTGTCCATCAATATATTCCTGGACTAGGTAGAAAAACTGGTCTTCTTTACCTGATTGGTGCAGGTTACTAACACTTAAGGGAAAAAAGGCATAAAGATTGGGAATTTGGGGATGATCATTACCCAGTTGTTCTAAGACTTCCGCTTCCCGTTCAAATAAACCTTGGGCAATGGTAAGTTGTTGGGGGCTTAAGTCGCCAGACGGCTGGAACTGCTTCACTACACAATAGCGCATCGTTGGCGTATAGCGATCGCGTGCCAGAAATGCGGTACCAAAGCCGCCCTGACCGAGTAACTTGGTGGGAAGATAGCGACCCACCAAAATCAGGGGCATCCCACAAGAGGTACAATACTTCTGCTGTGCCGTTTGCAGTGTCACCTTGTCATCGAGATCGGCAAAAAAGTTTTGGGGACGAGGACAGGTGGGACGAGTGCAGTGAATTTCCATGTTTCCCAAAGCGTTGGCAGTGACATACTCCTACACCAACCTGGATACAGGTGGTTGTGCTAGGCTTCGCAACCAATCCGGCTATTGCTTAGGAGGCGTTGCGCTTTAAGAACCGGATGCCCCTCGGCTCTATTTCTGATATTAATAGCTGCATTATGATCACGGTCAAGGCTACACCCACAATAGGGGCAGTCTGGAGTGCGAATATGCAGCTTTTTAGGCACTTCCTCTCCACAACTGGAGCAATCCTGTGAAGTGTTATGGGCGCTTACTGGAATAACCAACTTCCCAGCATTTACGGCTTTGTTTGTCAGTATCGACAGGAAGCTTGACCACCCAGCATCCAGCACAGATTTAGCCAATCGGGTACGAGCTAGACCTTTGACGTTCAAGTTTTCGTGTGCAATTACGTCATATTTTGATAACAGCCAATTCGCTGTTTTGAAGTGAAAATCCTTGCGTTTGTCAGCAACTTTCTTGTGCTGTTTTCCGAGTTGTTTGATAGCTTTAAGTCTGCCATTACTCCCTTTTTTTGTGCGTGATACTCGCTTTTGAATTACCCGTAGACGTTTTTGTGCCTTGCGGTAGTGCTGAGGAATAGCAACCGTTTCGCCCTCAGCAGTCGTCAGAAATTCCTTTAAGCCAACGTCAATTCCAGTAATTTTATTTGGGTTAAAATCTGGTTTAATTTCTGGGACTGTCTTGTCTTCCAGTGAAAGCGTCAAATAGAACCCGTCAGCCTTTTTGGTAACAGATGCGGTCTTGATTTTGAAGCCGTCAGGAATAGGGCGATGCAGAATCACCTTAACTTTCCCGAACATTGGCAAGTTAATCAAGCGGTGCTCTGAGCTTGCCGAAGAGTTGCCTTGCAAGCACCCTTCCTTCATCTGAGGATAGGTGAAAGTGCGATAACGGTTACAAGCCTTAAACCGAGGTCTAGCACTTCGTTTACCGTTGCTATCCCCCTTAAGAAAACGGTCGAACGTTACCTTAACTCGCTTGACGACATCTTGAAGAACTTGAGAGTATATTTCACCGTACCAAGGATGTGTTTTTTTAAGCTGAGGTAACGTTTTCTTTTGCGAGTAATAGTCAGGATTATCCCGCAACTCTGGCAAATGACAAACAAGAGGGCAAGCATTGACAGGAGAACGATTGCACTCGTACCAGTTAAACCTATCAGCCAACAAATAGTTGTATTGGTTGCGGAGCATTGACAGCCATCTGTCTAGTTCTGCGGCTTGGTGTTTTGTTGGACGTAATCGGTACTGGTAGGCAGTTCTCACTTGCTGGTTAATTGGTGTTACTGTATTAGTATACACCAATTTAAATACTTAGTTAAAGAAGTACATTGAGGGTCAAGACGCACCAGATTGATTGGTTGCTTGGTGTCCCTACAGCAAAGAGCCTATCCATCCCAACACCAAGCGGAGTAACGCTTTATTTGTGGGGCTTCCGGCGAATAAAGCTAACAATTGTATCTTCCTCTTTGTTGAGGTTCTCTCTGAAAGGGCGGGTTTTGTTGAAATGTTATCGGTGATATCCTTTTTTGAGTGGCTCGCGTCCGCCCCTACCCAAGATTCAATGTAATACCCTATTTTAAATAATATGTCAGAAACTGGTAACGAAAAAGATCATACTCTTTTGAACCAATGGCGTCAAAAAATCGACATCGCCAATCGTAACAATATTTTTTGTCACTGTCGTCGTTGTGGTGATGAATGGGTGGACTCATCGTTAAATAGCGTCTGTAATCGCTGCGGTAGCCAAGATCTTGAACGGATTTCCTGCTGGCAGTTTCCAGACGATTGAATGAGAGAGTGCGATCGCGCGTTTTATGGGTTGCATTCCATTTGTCCAAAAACACTTCACCTGAGTAAAAAAATAAATATAACTAAATAAAATCTAATCTTTACCTCTTGGATGAAAAAAGATAAAGACAACAGAAAAACGAGGAATGGTCAAAACTCAAAACTTATTTCCCTTCTGAGGGCGATAACAGAGTCTGAACAGTTAAAACCTGTGGTGGTGTTGCATCAGCCGGATAGATAAAGTCAACCTCGACCAAACGGCGATCGCTTGGTGGCATTTTCAGCGTCAGCAATGGTTCCCCAGCTTGACCCCGCCGTTGCACTAGATGAACTGAACGGGTGCGGACTAACCCTCGGTCATCGGTATAGCGCAGTTGTACTGTACCTCGGAAGAAAACCTGGGAATCAGGAGGATTCAAGAAGTGCAATTCGTCGGCGTTTTCCTCCGGTTTAAGTGGGGTTTGAATTGCCAAGGTTACGGTTTGTGAAGTATCCGTCCGGTTGACCAAAGGCAAAGTGAGGTGATACTGCACCCCATAATTTCCATGGGCGCGATAAGCTGTATCCGGATAACGAACCTTTAAGGGTGCACTCTGAACCTGATCCGTGCCTAAGGTGACAAAAGGTACAGTACTCAGGGGATAGGAAAACCCTTGACCGGGTTGGGGAATACTCAGATCCGACTCACCCGGACTATCTACCACCTGAGTACGCCATTGAGAACCCACAGCCACACCCGCAACCCGACCATAGACAATCTTACCGTTGGTTTGGTCTGGCGGTGTTGGGATGCGATCGCGTGGTCCTGCTAAATTACCTTTAAATAATAAATACCGCCATTCGTCGAGAGTAGGCGGACGATAGGGAAGTCCAGATTCTCCTTGAGGTTTCCCATCCGCTTTGTCATCAGAATTCAAGGGTGCATACATGGCTAAACTTGCCATATAAACGGGTCGATTCGTTCGCAGACGCATCAACGTAGACCGGGAATTGCCTAAAGCGATGGGTAAATTAAATAACATTTCGCTCTGTTGCGGCGCAATAATAATTTGAGAGGGAAATGATGATTGATGCACGCCACGCAGGATATCGGTAGCCACCCGTGAACCGGGACCCGAATAGACCAAGCCAAAGGGATTGTCCAGATAGGGCGGTAAATCGACAAAAGGAGCATCCGGATTGGTCACATAACTTACCGCTTGCAAAATATCCAGCGTTATAGGTTGACTTCCAGCATTGTGAACCAGAACCCCTTGGTACATGGGTCGCCATTCCTCTGGCGTATTCGAGCGGGCGATATGATGAGCAAATATATCAAAGCGTCCAGAAAGAGGCAAATTTAAATGAGCGCCAGGACTAGCTTTTCCATAGGGTGGAAAGGTTGACAGTAAAATCCCCTCGGTTTGGATCACTTCTGGGCTATTGCTATTAAATACCGGCACCTGATCCAGTTGTCCTGGTAACGGTCGTATTTGTTGGGGTTGTACCACCAATTCCTGGGTGGGAGGAGGAGTTGGGGTTACCGGGGGGACAGGGATAACTTGAGCCAGCGAAAAATTGGCGAATAAAAGCAGCATCAACGAAGGGGTTTTCCAACCTCACACACACAACAACAGTTTTTAGTTTCAGCGTTTCACTCCCGTCATCAGCAATAAACTGGCAACAATGGCTGAGTGATTAGGTATAGACCGATACTCGAACTGCCGATTTATTATCCTACCGCTTGTTATGGCTTATTTGACATTCGCCATTTGTCCAACATCCGTTACCCCCAACGTTTCCACCGTCAAAACCTGCGGCGGCGTTGCATCTGGCGGATACAAAAAATCAAATTGCACCAATCTCTGACTCGATGGTGGCATAGACAGGGTCACTAACGGTTCCCCTTTTTGTCCCCGTCGCTGAACTAAATGCCAATACCCTGTCCGAGGTAATCCCGCATCATCGTTATAGCGCAGTCGCACCGTTCCTCGGAAAAAGACTTGGGGCGCGGGTGGTTCCAGAAAGCGTAATCCCTGCTGAATTTGCTCTTGTTTCAGAGGCGTTTGTAGGGATATGGTAACTGTTTTTGTCTCCTGAGTTGGATTCACTAAGGGTAAGGTTAAACTATATTGCACTCCGTAGTTTCCATGGGCAAAATAGGCAGTATCGGGATACCGTACCAGCATCCGCGCACTCTGACTTTGACCTGTACTTAAACGTCCACCGGGTAAAGTACTCAGTCCATAAGAAAAGGCGTCTCCCGGTTCAGGAATGGTTAAAACCTGGGATGTGGGACTATCGGTTAACTGAGTTTGCCACTGTGATCCTTGAGCCACACCTGCAACCCGACCATAGATAATATTACCCGTTGTCGAGTCAGGTGGAGTAGGAGCGCGATCGCGAGGTCCTGCTAATTCCCCTGTATCCAATAGCTGCTGCCATTCTACCAGGGTGGGGGCGCGTTCATTTCCCGCCTCATCAGTGGGTGCATAACGGGCGAGACTCGCCAGATATACCTGTCCATCACTGCGTAACCGCATTAACGTGGAACGACCATTAATTGGCGGTTCCAATGGTTTCACGGGAATTGGTAAATTGAGTAACATACGGCTTTCTTGAGGCGGAATTACCAATTGAGGCGGAAACTGGGCTTGGCGATATCCTCTCAAGATATCACTCATTACCCGACTACCAGGACCTGCATACACTGTACTTTGAGGATTCTCAACTTGAGAGGGTAACTGGATAAACGGTGCATCGGGTTGACTCAAATAACTAGCCGCTTGCAAAATATCAACCGTGACCGATTCTGTACCAGGATTATGTACAAGTATTCCCTGATAAAGCGTCCGTAAATCATCAGGTGTTGGCGCTTTAGCAATATGATGGGCAAAGATATCAAAGCGTCTGTGAAAGGGAAAGTTTAAGTGGGCGCTGGGAGTCGCTTTGTTGTTCCCAGGAAATGTAGAGAGTAATATCCCCTCAGTTTGAACGAGTTCCGGACTATTGCTATTGAAAACGGGAATCTGATCCAGTTGTCCCGGTAACGGACGCACTTGTTGCGGTTGTACAATCTCCACTTGAGGTGGGGGTGTAGGGGTAGCTTGGGCGAGGGGGAAAATGGGTAAAAACGCGAACATGAACAGATAAAGGTTTTTAGGAAATAGGGAACGGGTAGCAAAGAAAATAAGTATACTGTATTACTTTGATAACCGCCATGGAACAGACTAGAGGGTTTTGCGATCGCAAATACAGATCCATGCTTCAGGACTGTGCAAAAGTCGCTAATAGATGCATGTAGGGGCGACCCGCTGCATAAATGAACAATTCCAATCCGCTCAATTTGCTCGGGTCGCCCTTCCTAAAACCTTGACAAAAGTGTTTATTGGAAGTATAAATTTATAGCAAAATTTCGCTTTCATTATTTAGGCTGTTTGTATACAATGAGACAGGTTTCACTATTATCTAAGATTTATAGGTTATCTCTCTAGTTAATGAAAAATTCCATGCAAGCCAGACCATTTTTAAAGTGGGCAGGAGGGAAAAGCCAACTTATTAAAGAAATTGACATAAATTTGCCTGAGGAGTTGGCTCAGGGAAAAATTAATCGATATATTGAACCCTTTGTCGGTGGTGGGGCGGTATTTCTCTATATTGCTCAGTTGGACAAAGTTGAAGAGTTTTTTATTTGGGATATTAATCCTGAACTTGTCCTGGCATATAAGACGATCCAGGAAAACGTAGAAGACTTGATTGAACTTCTCTTAAAGCTTCAAGACAAATATTTATCTTTCGATGTCGAGGAACGAAAGCAGTATTTTTATCAAATCCGCTCTCAATTCAACCAACAACGTCAACAAATAGACTTCCAGACCTACCACCCAGACTGGGTTGAGAGAACCGCTCACCTTATTTTTCTCAACCGCACCTGTTTTAATGGATTGTTCCGAGTTAATTCCAAAGGAGAATTTAATGTTCCAATCGGTCGCTATAAGAATCCCAAAATTTGTCATGCAAACAACCTAAAAGCTGTGGCGCAAATTCTGCAAAACACTCAGATTCATTATGGAGATTTTACTGACTCTGAAGCATTTGTTAATAATCGCTCTTTAGTTTATTTCGATCCTCCTTACAGACCTTTAAGCAAAACTGCTAATTTTACATCCTACTCTAAAGAAACTTTTGATGATTCGTCACAATTAAGATTACGAGATTTTTTTCGAGTGCTAGATCAAAAGGGAGCCAAGTTAATATTGAGTAACTCTGATCCAAAAAATGAAGACTTAACAGATAATTTTTTTGATGCTGCTTATGCAGGATATCAGATTAAGCGAGTCAAGGCAAAACGGACGATTAACAGCAATGCGAACCAGCGAGGACAGATTAATGAATTGTTGATTATGAACTACTGAGGTTCTGCAATAAATACTGCCAAAGGGGGTAAAAAACACACCCACGCTTGCGCTCGATCGAGCAACCAAAACCTAACACCTAATACCTAACACCTATCCCCACCACAATACTTATTCAGCAAACACTATGTAACTTTATTTCCGGCTAACTCAGTAATTACCTGTTCTAATCCAGCAACAACTCGCGCTAATCGTTCATAGTCTACTTTATCAGGTGTATCTTCGTCAGTATGATAGTAGGGATAGCGAAAAGGCGCTGTATCCGTAACCATTACACCAGGATACCCCTGCTGCCAAAATGCCCACTGATCTGACCAACCCACACCGGGAATTAAATTAGGTAACGTCGCACCCTCAGAGGGGAACTTTGCATGGCGGCGGAAGGATTCAACGACGTTTTGAACAAGTTTTATTGACCCTAAATTGCCGACAAAACCAATAAAATTTCCTTGTAAGGGATAAATCCGGTCTAAGGGAAACGGATAGCGCTGAGAACCAATCTTATCGGAATAATAACCCATCGTTTCCAAACTCAGCATCGCCGCAATATTCTCCTTGCGATCGCGGCATCGTTTAGCATAGACTAGACTCCCCATATTATCTGTCTGGAAAAAGGGCGGTTCCTCATTCACAAACTCTACAAAACGCAGAGTCCTAGTTGGCTTTTTCCCCGCAAATAAACGCGCCAGTTCTAAAGTTGCGGCTGCGCCTGTACCGTTATCATTCGCCGCCGGACTGGTATAGACTGAATCGTAGTGACCCCCAACGACAATGATTTCATCGGGTTTTTCAGTACCAATAATTTCGACTTCTACATTGTAGTAAGTTTGATTGTCTATTTCGTATCCCTGTCGCTTGACTGTATACCCAGCTTGTGATAATTCTTTCTCTAAAAAATCAGTCGCCGCGATTAAACCGTCATAGTACAAATAGTTGCGCCGTCCAATTTCACCCGCCAGTTTTTCCACATCTTGTTGAAGAGCGTTTTGCAAGGCGATTTCGTTTTGAGTCAGAGGTGGGAGTTCACCCTGATAACTTTCTCCAGGCATTCGGATCATCAGAAACCACGCGCCAACGATGACAAGTAAAAGGATGATACTCAGTATAGCGAGTCGGACGGCTCCGGAGCGATTTAGGAGGGGAATTTTCCACCACGGTTTGCTCGATAGGTCATTTGTCATTTGTCAGGGAACTCTTAACAGGGAATACAACATAATTTAGACAGGGCGGGTTTAGTGACATCTGGGTGAAAACCTTCCCGTTAATGGTGAAACCCGCCCCTACACATAGACGGGTCATGGCGCGTCTGTACATGGCTCCCCCGGCTCTTTGTTCTAAGAAACCACCTCATCAGTGTTATTCGACCTGGGAGGTAACGTGCAACAATTAATATCATTCAAACAAACCTTACCCCACTGCAACGCCCAACGCACCAGTGCGACTCGATTATCAGTATGGGTCTTCTGCAGAATATTACTAATATGATTATCGACAGTACGCTTACTGATTTCCAGATCTTGGGCAATCTCCTGATTGGTTAAACCACCGGCGACCAGTTCTACAATCTGTAATTCGCGGTCTGAGAGAGAAACTGACTTATCCGACTTGCCACCAGCCATAGGTATTTTGCCCTTGGTACATTTACTTATGCCTTTTTAATTCTAACGAACTCTGGGATACCTACACGCCATAAATCATCATGGTTTGAGAGATTTTTTTTAACGAGGGGTAAAGCCTCTGGTAGTCTGAGGGAAAGGTTGAGGTATATATTGCCGTGACTAATCCCCGTGTTCTGTGCCTCGGTGAAATTTTATTTGATCGCCTAGCCAATCAGGTGGGGCGACCCCTAGAACAAGTCGAATCCTGGACGCCTTACCCTGGGGGAGCGCCAGCGAATGTGGCTTGTGCGTTAGTTAAGTTGGGTACCCCTGCGGGTTTTATCGGATCTGTGGGAGTCGATGAGCCAGGAAACCAGCTTATCCGATTATTAGAGGATGTGGGTGTGGATAGTAGTGGTGTTCAGCGTCATCCCACTGCACCAACCCGACAGGTTTACGTGCTGCGAAAAGAAACAGGCGATCGCGAATTTGCTGGATTTGGTGATTTCGACACATCCCAATTTGCCGACGCCTTCCTTGATGCTTCTAAGTTACCCGAATCCTTATTTGAGGGGGCTGATTATTTAGTTTTGGGTACCCTAGAGTTAGCCTATCCCAAAACCCGACAAGCGATTTACAAAGCCCTCGATCTTGCCGATCGCTATGATGTCAAAGTATTGGTGGATATTAATTGGCGTCCCATGTTTTGGTCAGATCCTACTCAAGCAAAACCACTGATTGAGGAATTTGTCAAGCAGATCGATTTTCTCAAAATAGCCAAAGAAGAAGCGGAGTTATTCTTTGATACCTCAGATGCGGGGGCGATTACCCATCGTCTAGATTCAGTGGAAGGAGTTTTGGTCACTAATGGGGAGCAAGATATAACCTACTGTCTCGGTGAACAGGAAAGCACATTCTCACCTTTTACCATGAATGTGCAAGACACCACAGGGGCAGGTGATGGTTTTGTCGCGGGCTTTGTTCACCAACTTTGTCAAAACGGATTAAAATGTCTAGCGACGCCAGAGTCAGCACGAGATGTCGTCAAATACGCCAGTACGGTTGGGGGACTGACGAGTCTAAAACCTGGTGCGATCGCGGCTCAACCAACTGCAGCCGAGGTGGAAGCGTTTTTGCAGGATAAGGATTAATCTACTTATTGTAGGAAGGGGATAGAACTACAGAGGCACAGAGAACACAGAGGAATCTTTGTGTCTTCTGTGTGGGTTTATGTCTTATGTCTGTTTAGGTTCCTGAGCGCTCCCGATGATTCAACTGATTTTCCTGCGATCGCTTCTTGCGTTCGGCGTATTCATTAAAGTTCACGACTTGAGAATCAGAGGTGGGTATATCATCGTTAGGGTTGGGTCTAGAAACCTCTGATGGAATAGTTTGATTGATCGTCGTAAAGTGCTGAATCGGAGGAGCTTCAACTTTATGATACGTGACCCCACGAAATCGATAGGTTTGGACTACTGGTGGCTGAGGTTGTCGTGGCTGAGAATAACGGATAGATTGACCCCTATGATATTGGGTGACAACGTTATCCGGCTTGGAGTTACTCCCTTGGATCACCATTGTCAACTTTCCGTTAACCATAGTTATTATTTTCCGTTTTAATAACTCTTTCAATGTGTCCCAATTTTCCTGGGGATGCTCTCTCAGCCAAGAGTCCACAGCTTTCAGCGCAGGGACAGGAGGCAGATTAAATTGCATCAAAAGAATAGCAAAAACTTTTCCTTCAGTTGTCATTTTTTTAGGGGGTGAGAAAGCAAGTAGTTGGGAAAGCAGATACAGCTTGGAGGAGTGATCTAGGTTCTGGACAAAAAAACCTTGATGCTAATTCTCCATTTTGTTAAGAAAGTTATCTATAATTGTCTTCGGGATCAAGATGCTACTGCCTCAGCCATTTCTTTTAACTTTTTTCAGCCATTTGGTGTATTGACAAGATTGGTCATTTGTCCTTTGTCATTCGTCATTGGTCATTTGTTTGCTCCCCTGCTCCAAAAATTAAAATCGCTCAATTCCTTGTCAGTAGAGACGTAGCATGCTACGTCTCTACATTTTCCTATTGCCTATTGCCTATTCCCTCCCCGCGTAGCGCTATAACTGATGTTTCGGCGATCGCTTCTTGTGTTCTGCTGATTCATGTTGAGGATCAGACATGGGTATATTCATTACAGGGATAATCTCCTGAAGGAAAAGTTGTCAATAGCTTTTTCTTGAAGATTACGTGAAGATTAAGGACTAGGTTAGTAAAGATTCTGTAAAGATGATGCTTCAATGCAAATTTATGTTAAAAAAACTATATGCCACGTATGCGAGAAGCGAGGTTGGGGTGAAAAATGCTATTGGGAAAAACCGATAATGATGACAATACCGTAATTGTTCCCTTCAATGTTCTTACACCTAACCTAGAAGTATCAGCAGCACAAGTCACTGATGGTGATGGGAATCCAGTAACATCGGTAGCAGCAGATGAAACGGTTACTCTGTCTTGGACAGTATTTCATAGTAGCACCACGGCAACGGCAGGAGCAGATTGGTGGGATAGAGTTTATATTTCCCAAGATACAACCCTTGACAGTTCGGATATTCGGTTGGTGAACTATTTGATCAACTCCCATACACCGTTAGTGGCGGGAAATAATTATACAGTTACCAGTAACCCGATTATTCCAGAAATCCCGACAGGGGATTACTTCTTCCTGTTTAAGGCTGATGGCAGTGAGAATCAACAAGAAGCCGATGAAACGGATAATATTACGGCGATTCCGATTCAGATTGATGCACCGAATTTAGAAGTATCAGCAGCACAAGTCACTGATGCTAATGGGAATCCAGTAACATCGGTAGCCGTAGATGAAACGGTTACTCTGTCTTGGACAGTATTTAATAGTAGCACCACGGCAACGGCAGGAGCAGATTGGT
>NZ_JAVJRX010000015.1:0-34422 GCF_040219735.1 Coleofasciculus sp. G1-WW12-02
ACTGTTTAACTTTTTGGTTCTAGAGCAGTAGACTGGCTATCGCATCTACTGGTAGGTCTTTAACACTTGCCGATAACGTAGTGCGCTTAGCACTTAGGCTGGTAAGCACAGCTTTAACTTACTTGGCTAAAGCTCCGTGTCTTTAGACCGGGGTTGCTTACGGTTGTATTGACGATGGTTATATCATACTCTAATCTGCCTTCTACGGTGGTTTATGAAGTAGGTTAGTTGAGGCGGGTTTAGTCGCATCTGGGTCAAAAATAAACTTTGTCGCACTACTATATAGGTATCAGTAAACCTCAAGTTATGTCCGTGCAAAGTATAATAGTGAATCCTCAGTTAGAATAACTAAGATTAAATACCTAAGTTAGTCGGGGCGGGTTTAGTTACTTATGGGTCAAAAAGAAACGATAATAGTAAAACCCGCCCCTACAGTCTCGCACTCCCTCTGCTACCTGGAGCGTTAAAAAAATATAATTTCTCCTTCACAATTCAATCCTTTGGGCAAATAAACTCTGTAACCGCTGCAACTTCGCCCCAACTTTATAAAGTAAATCTCCTTTCCCCAAAAGATAAGCCGCTTCCGATTGTCTCCCGCCTAAAATAATCTCGGAATCCGCTTCACTAGCTGTCCGCAACGCCACTCGCCCCGGCAAATTTGAACGGATAATCGGAGTAACCACTCTCGCTTCTGGGCGTTGAGTAGCAATAATTAAATGGATACCCGCCGCTCTCGCCATTGAACCTAATCGTTTGATACTCAATTCTAAAGCATTACGGATATCTCTTTCGGTCATAAAGTCAGCATATTCGTCAAAGATACAGACAAGACGAGGTAAAGGTGAATTATGTCGTTGATTATAAGCATCAAGGTGAGAACATCCGGCTTGCTCAAATCGCTGATAACGCCGTTCCATTTCTGTGACTAAACTTTCCATCAACGCGATCGCATCTTCGCTATCCTTGACGATAGGAGCGTACAACCAGGGGATTTGCGCGAATTCGGGAAAGGTGACACGCTTAGGATCAACCAGGGCGATTTTAAGCTGTTGGGGCGAATGGCGATAGAGTAAGGATAGCAGCAGCGATCGCAAAAATTCACTCTTCCCGCTTCCAGTTGTTCCCCCCACCAAAAAGTGACAGGTATTCGCATCCGATAAGTCGGCTTCGACGAGTTTCCCATCTAAATCCACACCAATGGCAATTTTTACGGGGGCATGGGCTGATGGCGTCCGGGATGTGATATAATTCTCAAGCCGCGCCACTTGTCGATCTGGACGCGGTAAATCGACGCTAACATAGCCAGGTTGCGGCGCAATCAGGGGAGGATGAGTAATCCCAAGTTGTACCTGTAAATCAGCCGATAATCTCAGCAACCTGTTAACCGTTACCCCCAGACTCGGTTTCAGTTTCACCCGAATAAAAGCTGGACCTACGGCGGTTCCCACGCAGGTAACGTCTATCTTAAAGGATTGTAACGTCTCGACTAACTGTTGCGCGATCGCATCACTGTTCGTAGTAAGCGCTTTAGCGCCATCACTGTTCGTAGTAAGCGCTTTAGCGCCATCACTGTTCGTAGTAAGCGCTTTAGCGCCATCAGCCTTTGTCGTAGACACTTCAGCACCATCAGCCTTTGTCGTAGACACTTCAGCACCATCAAAAATCCCCTCATCTTCCCCTTTCCTAGGCTGTGTATCTGTACTCGTGACTTCAAAGTACGTTTGACAGGTTTCCTGTTGAGGACAGATATCACACAAGTGAGTATTCGACGTGAGCGGCGGCGGATTTGAATGAGTCTGTTGCCAACTCACCCAGTCCTGCATTTGCTGTAACTTATGGGGAATCAACTCATGGACAGCTATTTCCAACTGTTCCCACGAATACGCATACTCCTTAAACTCTGGGAGAACACAATACACCGCTGAATCAACTAGCACCCCTTTCGTTTTTTGTAGCATATAACCATAAAGTGCCACTTGAGCTAACTGCGCGGATGGGTCAACGGGTTCGTAGGTTTTATAATCAATTAAACAGAGACGATTGCGTTCAAAATTAAACACTAAACTATCAAATCTGCCTGTCACTTCCTGGGATGTACCATTAGGTAGACTAAAGTGATAACTAAGCTTATTCTCTTCTAAAATAAAGGTTTGCTTAATAACCATTTGATGCAGACAATAGCGGCGATTCGCTACTAATAATTCGACCCAACGCTGAATTAGAGCGGTTAAGCCTTGCCACAGTTTTGGCAATACTGTTGCCATTTCGGGATGGGATTCGATGTAGGGAAAAAATACACGTTGATAAAATAACTGCTGCATCTTCGTGGCGACATCTTCGATATTTAATTGATCCGCCGCAGGTTCTAATAAGTCGGAAAACTGGGAATCTTCTTGAGCCAGTTGGATAAACTGTTGTGCTAAGGTGTGAAAAGCAGTGCCAATTCCGATAGATTGACCGGGTGGAATAAAGAGAGTGTTGCTATTAAAATGTTGTTTTAAATAGAATAAGCGCGGACATTCAAACGCCACGCGCACTTTGGTTGCACTGAAGGGAGGATGTTCTGATGTCTTTGTTCGCCGCTTTGGTGTCATCGCTACTGGGGTTGGGATAGGCTGCTGTTTTAATTGTAATAAATGGCGATGGACATGAGCCAAATAAACTGTGTCCATTTTGGCATAGTGCAGTTGTTTGGGGGTGAGGGGGCGCTGTCCCCAATCACTGTTTTGTTCGGTTTTATCAACCTTGGTGAAGTGACAGAGTTCAACAGCGAGGGTTTTGAGTTGTTTGTTGGAGACTTGCAGGGGATTTTGGCGGGAATTTCTGGTGAGTTTCCGGACGAGTTTGAAGGTACAGGTGATATTTTGGGCTTGTTGGCTCCCGCCGAGAAATCTTAGATCAAAGCTGGCGTTGTGAAATACTTTCTCTATGTTGGGGTTAACCATAATCTGAGTGACGAAATCCCTGACGATATCGGGGTTATCGAGGACATCGAAGATATAGGCGCGATCGCCGGTTCTGTCTGTGGGATCTGCTAATATTTGAATTAGGGAGAGTCTGGGGTTTGATGTTTGCCAGTCGGCGACTTCTGTGTCTAGCCAGAGAATTGGATAGGTGGCGAGTTGGGATATAGTTTGGCGGATTTCATTGGGGGTGGTGAGGTACATGGGAGGATTTTTTTAAACGCAGAGTAACGCAGAGGTAGGCGCAGAGGGCGCAGAGGGGTAAGTGAGGTTTATTGTTGCTCGTTTTGGGTTAGAAATGTTGACGTTGCTGACGACGAGTTTTGAGTCAGGATTATTTAAGTTAGGGGGATGTGTTGTTTTTGGTTGGGGGTTTCCAGCAGACGGATTGATCTTGGGGTTTGGCGTCAGGGGGGATGAGGGTGATTTGGTTTTCTTGACAGAGTGTCTGAATTTGCTGATTGATTTGGGATTCATCGATATGGGAGAAGTCTTGCATGGTTAAATCAACTAATTTTTGCCGTCCAATCATAAATTGGGTTTTGACGAGGTTTAATATAAAGTCTTTGATTTTTCCTAAATCGGGATCAGGATCAGTAATGGGTTTAGATACAAGTCCTAAGTCTTGTAACAATGGACAATTCTGTAAAACGTGAGAGTCTCGAATCAATTTTTCTAACGTAGGGAGATCGAGGGTTTGTTGGTGAATGACTAATTCCCCAGCACCGGCGGAGTTGACTAAAAGCTGATAGGTTCTCAGATAATGGATAGAGTCGAGATGGGGGGTAAGATGACGATGCGGTGAGCCGTTGAAGAGTTTTTTGAATAGTTTATATCCTTTATTCTTGGCTTGACCCAGTTTTTCGGCTCGAACCAGAATCAGAGTATCACAACAGTTTTTTTTCAGGTCTTTTTCGCAGGCGTTCATCGCTGCATTGAAGCTTGTCATGTTGGGTTCTTCGTTCCAGAAAATTCCTAGTCGTTCAGTTTTATCGGGATGCTGATAACTGAAGGAATAACTACTATACTTAGCATGATTTAAAAGATGAGGGTCAGTGTTGATCTGCAAGGCGTTCATTGCCTGTTGCAACATTTGTGTCAGATCAACCGATGAAAATTGACGAATTCGCTCGACTTTTTGTTGGGTTTTGTGGAATTCTTTAAGCCAAATTAATTTAAAAGTGGCAACGGCATCTTCTATTGGTGGTTTATGACCTAATTTATGTTCAATAAATAATTCTCCGCCAAGTCCTAATACATTTCGCAAATTGGCTCTACCCCCAGGAAATTTTTGCTCCAATGCTTGTTTCTGGAGAGGATAAAGGGGAGAGTCGGGTTTAGGAGTCGCTTGATCATGCAGGGAATAGAGTCGGGTTATCCACAGGGCTTCAGCTTGTTCAAGGTTTATTGATTTTAGACGAACTTGTTTTTCAATTCCGGCTAAATCGGATTGTTCGAGACGTTCTTTACTCACCTTCCATTGATTCGTTACAATGCTGATAATAACCAGAATATTTTTAAGATATTGATTGTGGAACGTTCTATTAAGATTAAATAAGGATTGTAAGTTGGGAATTCCATCAGCAAACTTCGGTGTCATTTCCGCTTGATCGAAGCAGAGAACAATGGGTTTTGTCGATGCTGAAATTCTGCCAAAGTTGCCGATTATTCCCCGCGCGGCTTCTTCATTATCGATAGGCTGATTAACCCCTAATGCATTGAGGTCATCTCGATCTAAATTTTCTCCTCGCAACCAGTCACAAGCCAAAAAATATAAATCCTGATTCGTGAGACCATACAATACACCAAAGAAATCTCTTGCCTGATAAATACCCGAGGGATAAGTGCTTCTAAAATTGCGAATAAAAAGTCCCCGTTCCCCCAGGATCTTCTTAATCATGCTGCGATCTCGAAAGGCAGATAATCCTTTCAACCAAAGGATTAACTGAGAATCATTTTTGCCTTCCGGCTTTTTCATCAGACTATCTACCATTTCGCGCAACGTATGTCGCCAAATATGCTGATTATCTATCCAGGGAGCGATATAGATAAAAAAAGCGTAAGGGTTAAGCTTTTTCTTAAGACGTCCTAATAAATAACTTTTGCCTGAACCGGAATCTCCCTCAAGCAATACCGTTCGTGTATACTGATCTCTGATTACTAATCTGAGAAAATCAGTCACCTGATTAATTACTTCTTGGTGAATTGAATCAACCGTGGCAGTTGTTTGCTTGTCTGCTAACCAAAAGTTCCCCGTTCTAAAAGTCACGGGATCAAAGGGGTTGACTTCTCGTTTTATAATTTCATCAATAGTTACCATGATTATCTTTAGAAGTGATTACAAACGGAATTAGCGGGTATACTGAAGAAATTGTCTGCTAGTTGACGATTATAAAAAATAAAGATCCCCCAATTTCTTGAGGAATCCCAGCTTGAAGTTGTCCTGAGGTATAGTGCATCGCCTCAACTAATGAACTCAACTCAATTTTGTCTTCCCGTTGCAGGCGATAGAGGGCTTGATCTAAGTCATCCCTCGATAAGGGCGGTTGTAATTTTTGACGCAGATGAAAAATGGGTAAATAATTGTCGGTTCCTAATTCTTTATCTAACTGCTGAATCAGTTGTAAAATTTCTGTATCTGTTGGTTTCCGGGTCAGTGCAGGTTCTGAACTCAACGAAGGTTTGGGTTGGGTGACAGTTACAGACGGATTCACTTGACTCGGAAGTGATTTTCGCAAAAACAGCAGATAATTCCCCAGCAGTTCTAAACTAATCACTGGATTTGTGCCTTTTTTCGGGATATAATCCTCTCGTAGCTGATCGAGTCCGCGCTGAGTCATCCACACTTCAGCCTTTTGGCGTTTCAGTTGTTTTTCTACTTCAATCCATCCCCGTTCATCGAAGCGTTGTAAGATAGCATCGCGTTCGGCTGACTTCAACGAGTTGACATCGATTTTACTGGGTTTGACTTTTCCCGACGCTTTACCAATGCTATTGAGTACCTTAAGTTCACTGGGAGAGAGGGGAACTTGATCCGGTTCCACATTCAACAGAGCGCGACCGGGTGGTAAAATTTTAACCGATGCGATTTCACGGGAGAAATCGAGCCAACCCCGGGTTTCTAAATCGCGGACAAGTTTGTTTTTGCCTTTGATACTATTGAATGGTTTTGCCGACAGTGGAGAACGGTAGTCCGGACATCCTAGCAGTTTCAGGAGAAATTTTAGCTCCTTGGTTTCCATGGAAATGCTTAACCTCATCTATCGTTAATTCTACTTTAGCTTGAGGGGTGATCGCAACGGCAAGGGTATCAACGTCTTCATCAGTTAGGTTTGTAGTCAGCACGAAGCGTGCTAGCAGCGCTGAAGCGCTTACTACAAACTGTGCGATCGCACTCTCCATTCCCCAGAAAGGCTTAACCCACTTCTCGCACCTGATCGGTATAATCTTTTGGACGCATTTGACGAAACACCTGCAACGCCGCATGGCGTAAACTTAGGGGTAAATAGGACAAAATTACTCCCAATTGCGCTTTCCGAGAACTGCCAATCACTTCCGTTACATCTTGCAACATTTGGCGTCCCTGAACCGTATCCCCATTTTCAATTAACCGTAATCCCAAAGCTTCTTTTGTCCAAGCTAATTTTTGTATCCTTAGTTTCTCTAATTCCTGATCCGGAAATCGATAACTATCAATACAAAAAACCTTAGCCTTGAGAAAATGCAAATTCTGTCTTAAACTCGTCTGTCCCCCATGGAAACGATACTCCATCAAATACTCTGGCAAAAAATACCCCTGCTTCTGCGCGATCGCTAACCGTACCAGTAAATCAAAATCCTCGCAACCATCGGCTGCTGGGCGCATATAGTCCACATCCTGCAAACAGGCGCGACGAAACAACGTCGAACCCACCTGCAAACTCTGATATTGAAAGGTTTGTCGCATTAAATCAGGAATTATTCCCGGCTTCAGCTTATCCTTTCCCCATTTCGCCGCATTCTCTTTCGTCGCTGACTCCACCCGATTTCCATGTTTATCAATAACCCAGTGATTCGTACAGACAAAATCAACACTGGGTTCTGCATCTAATACTGCCACCGTTTTTTCTAGAAACTCCGGCGTTAGGGCATCATCATCATCAAATTTGATAAAATAATTACCCTGTGCGGCATCAAATCCAGAACGCATATTTTTACTGCGCCCAATATTATTATCATGGCGAATATAGCGAATCCTGGAATCATCCCACTGACTGACAACTGTCGGCGTCTCATCAGTTGAACCATCGTCGCAAATAATTAATTCAAAATCTTTATAGGTTTGACTCAGAACACTATTAACCGAATTAACCAGATAGTTGGCACGGTTGTAAGTAGGAATACAAACACTAACTTTAGACATAATAGATTCGGTAGGGGAATAGGAACTAGGCTACAGGGAATAGCTTGAGCAGAGGCATCTGAGTTTTGCCCGGTTACAAATCACTCTTTTATCCTTCGTAACATGGCTAACCTGATGCCAAGCCATTTTTTGCCATTCATTTAAATACTATTGAGGACATCAACAATTCTGCGCCGAAAAAAACTATCATTCTGTTGATACCAATCACGAGCATTATCGCCTAATCTTTTTTTTGTCATGTAATCCATTCCTAAAACGTCGTTTATTTTTTGTTCTAATGCCTGGGAATCCACGTAATAATTGATCCCCAAACACTGGGGATTTGCCAGAGAATAATCCACTAAAATCCCTCTATCTGCTGCGATCAACTCATTCATCGGTGGTGCATTGGTCGTAATTACTACTGAACGACAGCTCATCGCTTCGGCAATCAAATGACCAAAACCTTCCGCTTCTGAAGGACACAGGTGAATACCATGACTGTTCTGATATTCCCTTAATACTGTATCATCCAGATAATGAGTAATATACTCAATATTAGTTGTACTCATTGAGTCAGGCTCTTGCCAATTCCGCCGGATAGTTAGGGGGGGCCACTCTGGATGATGCCGCCATAGGTTGATAATTGTATTTGTGCCTTTTTGAGCGCTTTTACCTGCCAGATGGAAAAACTTATCACAATTTTTGCTGGATTGAGGGTTGAATTGGTCAAGACTGGTAAAGCCAATAAATTTAGTTTGGCAGCCTAATTTGTCAAAAATGGCTTGGGCGAATTTAGTTTTACAAAGGATGTAGTCAAACTGATTTAAAAAAGGACGCCACTCGTCTCGGAACCATTCCTGATTTGGGATTAAACAGTTGAGGCGAGCATAAGGAAACCAAGAGGGGATAACATACTCCAAAAACAGGTTAATATCATAGGGGGGATTTTTGTTGCTCAATTCCCTAGTAAACCGCTCGACATAGGTTGATAGACGCTGAATTTTATGGTCAAGTGTAGGTTTGCCGACTTCAAAAACAGTAACTTTGAAATTAGACTTTTGCAAGACTTCAGTGAGAATACGTGCGTCCCGACTTAAACCAAACTTATTATCTACCATTATTATATTGACACGCTTCATAGTCAATCCAGTAAGTTAAATAATCGATTGATATAGATTATAATCGCTTTTGAAATAAACGATAAAGTTTAACTTTTATCATTTTTGTCATTTGATTAAGCTTGTTTTTTTGTTCTTTTAGCCAGTTTGGAGAGGTCAGTGTTTTTGGTTTTTGCTGAGGATCTTGCCGAAAACGGTACTCTAAAAATATATCCTGATACGGAATTCTTACATTTTCACCTTGACTCAGACGCGCAAAATATTGATGAGAATAGTTCATATAATGAATTCGGTGAATAGGTTTTAATCCTTGTGCATTATAAAGAATGCCATCAATATTAACAAAGGAATCAGCATCAGCACAGTTCCCTGTTCGCTCTTGGGGATTATCACTGAGGGTAAAGTTAAACAATGAATAATCACACCGGAGTGTCATATAATTAAACAAGTTGACTTCCCCCCACCAGTCATTCCCATTTATCCATTTAACTTCCTGCTGTTCAATTAATAGTTTCTTTAGTCGCTCAATTGTATGAACATCAAAAAAGCCTCGTTTAGAAGCAAAGAAACTCCCGCAATGAAGTTTGGGGCGAATATCGGCTTCTGAGTACCGACCAGAGGCTTCAATAACAGAAATATTTAAAGCTGTTACAGGATTCGGCTTTCTGTGTTCCCAATCATCAAATACAAAGTCATACTGATCGAGCTTTTTAAACACAGTGTCGAGGGATTTCATTGCCAGACTGTCAGCATCATAGAATACAAACTTGTCAAAATCACCATCAAACGCGGCAAATTTTCTCTGTAAATGACCACCATACCAGTGAGGACGTTTGACATACTTTTGACCTGCCCGAGGATGTGCCGCCCAAACCTGATGTGCAAAGGCTTCCCAACGTTGAATAGAGTCCCAATTATCAAACAGGGTGACGTTAGCTCTAGCGTCTAATTCTTCCTGCACTCGATTAAGTTGAGTATCATAGGGAATAACGCAAACAGGAATATCTGGACTCACATTTGCCTCAATGCTATTGAGTAAGCCAACGAGTTGGTCATATACAGCATCATTAGCTAAGGTATAAATACCCATGCATTGCATACAGGAACATCCAACGTTTTAGGTTTTCCCCAAAGCTTAACTCATTCCAGTAAAATGCCAGGGCGGCTAGAGCAACGGATTATGCAGGAGAATATAACCGATGGCGAGAGTGGTGACATCAACCCTAAGACATAAGACAAATAACAACCTACTTAGCTTAATCAGATGACTCTTGATCGCACCACCGATAGCCAACCTCATCCCTCCTTTGTCCCCAAGGTATCCGTCATTGTTCCCATCTACAACGGTGCAGCCGACATACCCGACTTAATCCAGTGTCTATTGTGCCAAACGTACCCCAAGGATCAGGTAAAATACCTACTCGTAGACAATAATAGCCGCGATCGCACACCTGAGATACTGCAACAAGCCGCTCAAGACGCCAAAGCTCAAGGTATCACGCTTCACCCCCTCAGCGAAAACCAGATTCAAAGTTCCTACGCGGCTCGCAATACAGGCATAAAAGCATCCACTGGTGAAATTCTAGCCTTTACCGATGCCGATTGTCGCCCCATTCCCCAGTGGTTGAGTCTCTTGGTTCAACCCTTTACCAATCCCCAAATCGGATTAGTCGTGGGGGAAATTTCCGCCCTACCCGGTAAAAATTGGCTCGAAAAACATGCTGAACGTCAAGGAACCTTAAGCCAAAAACATACCATAGAACACTCTTTTTGCCCCTACGGTCAAACCGCTAATTTAGCCATTCGTCGCCAAGCATTACAAGAGGTAGGCTTATTCCGTCCCTACATGACAACGGGTGGAGATGCTGATATTTGTTGGCGAATTCAGCGCCAGACTCAATGGCAACTTAACTTTGCTAAAAAAGCCATTGTTCAACACCGCCACCGCGCCAACCTACGGGAATTCCGCAGCCAATGGCAACGCTATGGGCGCTCTAATAAATACTTACACGAACTGCACGGCGTCGAATTGCAACCAAAATTAACCTCAAAAAAATCTTTATATTTAATCAGTCGTTGGTTGCTCAAAGAATTACCAATAACTAGCGGACAAATTATTACAGGCAAAGCCTCCTTTGTGGATGTAATTAAGACTCCCATTAATCTGTACGGCGGCTGGTATCGTGACCTCGGGCAACGCCAAACTCAACTTGATGAAAAAGCGGATAAAATTGAGTGGTTGTGAAGAATTTTTTAATTTTGAAGCCTGTAGGGGCTGGTTTTACCATTATCGTTACTTGCCACCCAGATGTGACTAAACCCGCCCCCTCTGAATGACAGCTTGACACTCACGCGGTTAAAACGCGGGTGATTCTTGGGCTGATCTTGCCTTAGGTCATCCGCTCACCAAGTTGAGTGGTTTTCCCTTGGTCTGGAGAGAGCATACTTGAGCCTTTTTAACTCACTCCTCAAGCTTAAATTTCCGTGTGTCCCACGGTATCCCAATGCCTTCACAGGTCTTACATGATTAAAATGTATCGAGATTTATCGAATTCTCGCTTTAACCTTTCTTACTTTACAAGATTTAGGATTTCTGCTACCAGGGTTCCGGATACTAAGAAATAAAAATCCGCTAGACCAACTTCGCTTTTTATGTGCGCTTTACCGCTACTATTAGTATAACACAGCGAGAAAGGAGAAAAGCAACTAAAGTTGCTAGGCTAAACGCCGAGGGGCAATTGAGCTTGTCGAAATTCATTCGGTTTCATCCCTCGGATAAATCGCGAGGGAGCCTGCACCATCGCTTATCCTGTAACGCCTATTTGCCGATGTGCCGGATTCTTGTGTTACAACAGAGCTAAGGAGGTTGGTGGCAATAAACTTAACCGTATTAAGTTATGAAAATAAGCCTCAAACTCTTAAAAAGGACGTAGCTTGCTCCTCGCGAAGCGAGTTCTCCACCGTTAACTTTTATTGTGCCTACCTACTTATTTAGACTGAATGTCACTGACTGGTATGCTGGTGGGTTTCGACTTCGCAAGGGCCCACCCGACAGTATATCAAGGGTTTTGATGCTCCCAAAATGTAAATTTTCAGTACCATTCTATTTAGACTCCCTAGCGACGACTCACCCCGATAGTTATGCCAACGCCTCAGATTGCTGCGATTATCTGTACTCACAACCGAGATGCTTACTTAGGCGCTGCCATCGATAGCCTATTAGCCCAAGATTGTGATAATTTTTTAGTTGTAGTGGTCGATAACGCCTCTAGCGATCGCACTCGTGAGATTGTTGAAGCCCGAATCTCCCATCCCCAGCTAAAATACGTTTACGAACCCGTCATCGGTCTTTCCGTGGCACGCAATACCGGCGCAAAAGAAACCACTGCTCCTATTCTCGCCTATTTAGATGATGATGCCGTCGCTAGTCCCCAATGGCTGAGCGTTCTCCTAGATGCCTATCAACAGAATGACAAACTAGCAATAGCTGGTGGTAAAGTCACCCTAATCTGGCCCCCCGGCGTCGAACCCCCCAACTGGATATCCCCAGAACTCGCAGGCAATCTCGGACTTTATGATCTCGGAGATAGCGTAGTTTATATCAAAGAACCCGGTCTAACACCCCGAGGCTTAAACTACTCCATCCGGCGTACCTTCTTGGAACAAATTGGCGGCTTTGATCCCAATCTAGGGCGCAAAGGCAAAAAATTATTATCCAACGAAGAATTGTACATGACTGAACTCGCCCTCAAACAGGGCTGGCAAGTCGCCTATATCCCCGATGCTGTCGCCGCCCACAATGTTGCCCCAGAACGCCTCAAACGGAGCTGGTTTTTGCAGCGTGGCTGGTGGCAAGGGATTAGTGAATGTTACCGGGAAGAACTTGTTGGTCGAACAGGTATGGGTCAACTCGGACGCGGAGGAGAGCGAATTGTGCGCGGACTCTACAAATCAGCGAAATATTTTACCGACCCAGCTAAACGGTTTGATAATCTAGTTTATGCTTATGGGCAGATTGGTTACTTAAGTGCCGCCATTCAAGCTATGCTAATCAAACCCAAAGATGAGAGCTGAATTATGAGGGAACGGGGAACACAGGCGCACAGGAGCAATGTAGAGACGTGCCATAGCGTGTCTGTAGGGGCGGGTTTCACTACTATCGTTTCCTTTGCACCAGATGTAACTAAACCCGCCCTGACTGAGTGCGAGAGTGTTGACCCTTCGCTTCGCTCAAGGGAACCTAGTTTTGAATTGACAAATGACGAATCATGAAAAAAGCACTAATTTGCGGCGTATCGGGTCAAGATGGCGCTTATCTAGCTAAATTACTCCTCAATGAAGGTTATAGCGTCTGTGGTACGTCACGGGATGCTCAAATGTCGTCTTTTAAAAATCTAGTTTGTTTGGGTATCCGTGACCAAGTGAAACTAGAATCCGCCGCCCTCACCGATTTTCGCAGCGTTCTGCAAGTCCTGATGAAAAATAAACCGGATGAGGTCTATAACTTGGCGGGACAAAGTTCAGTGGGGTTATCTTTTGAGCAACCCGTAGAAACCCTAGAAAGTATTTCTATTGGTACGTTAAATCTTTTAGAAGCGATTCGTTTTACGGGTGAACCCATTAAATTTTATAATGCGGGTTCGAGTGAATGTTTTGGGGATATTGGTACAAAAGCGGCTGATGAAACAACCCCATTTCGCCCCAGAAGTCCTTATGCGGTGGCAAAATCAGCTGCCTTTTGGCAAGTTGCAAATTATCGGGAAGCTTACGGCTTGTTTGCTTGTTCGGGGATTCTTTTCAATCACGAGTCTCCCCTTAGACCCCAACGATTTGTGACACAAAAGATTGTTTCGGCAGTGTCTCGGATTGCCCAAGGTAGCCAAGAAAAGCTGTATCTGGGCAATGTTGACATTAAACGAGACTGGGGATGGGCGCCTGAATACGTCGAGGCGATGTATAAAATCTTGCAACAAGAGGAACCCGATGATTATGTGATTGCCACAGGAGAGAGTTACACTTTAGAAGAATTTGTGGTCGCGGCATTTGATTGCGTCGGTTTAAATTGGCAAGATTATGTAATAACGGATAGGAGTTTGTTCCGACCGACCGATTTAGCGGTCAGTCGTGGGAATCCTGCCAAAGCTAGAGAAAAACTCGGATGGCAAGCCCAGTATAAAATGCCTGATATTGTGCGGATGATGGTTGAAGAAAAAAGTAATAAGTAAAAAGTAATAAATTGTGAAATTTGTGTAGGGGCGGGTTTCACTATTATCGTTTCTAACCTCACAATGAATGTGACTAAACCCGCCCCGACCTAGTTTTGATTTTAAGAATTATTGGGCATATCGAAAATGAATTAAGTATGTAGACTGAACAGATAGCAATAGCGGTAACAAATGACCAATAACCAATGACTAATGACGAATAATGAAAATCCTCATGCTCTCTGCTACGTTCCCCTATCCCCCTACCCGAGGAGGAACCCAGGTTAGAACATTTAATTTACTCAAGCACCTGAGTGGGCTTCATGAAATTAGGTTACTGACTCAACGGGCGGATGATGTCACAGATACAGAAATCGAAGCGTTGCAAGAATGGGTGGCGGAATTAGTCGTATTTCCCCGTCCGGAAAAAACCCATTTAAAGGGTGGAGTAGGGGGAAAGTTACAGCGCTTTGGTCAGTTTTTACAGCAGGGGATTCCTCCCAGCGTCCTCTCGATTTATTCTCCACAACTACAAGATTGGGTTGATCAGTGTGTCAAGGAGAGTAAGGTTGATGTGATTACCTGCGAACATAGCGTTAACGAGATTTATGTGCGTCCGGAGTTTCGAGAACAACTGCGAACAGTTGTCAATGTCCACAGTTCGGTGTACGCCTCGTGCTGTAATCAGTTGCAAACGGGTACAAGTGAAAATCTCTGGCGCGATCGCTTGAATCTGCCTCTGCTTTATCGCTATGAACAGCGCTACTGTGCTAAATTTTCCCATATTGTGGTCACAACGGATGATGATCGCCAACAAATTCAGGCATTTAATCCCTCCAGTCAAATTGCCGTGATTCCCAATGGTGTAGACTTTAGCCAATTCCCTTATCGAACTGTTGATCCCGGTGGACATCGCTTGACTTTTATCGGCGCGATGGATAATTTAGCCAATATTGATGCAGTGACGTTCTTAAGTTTAGAGGTATTCCCCACCATTCAACAACGGTATCCAGACACAACCTTAAGCCTAGTTGGCGCACGTCCAACCTCTGATGTATTGGCGCTGGGAAATCGTCCTGGGATTACGGTAACGGGACAGGTTCCTTCTATGGCAGACTACTTACATCAAGCCACGGTATGCGTTGTCTCCATGCGAACGGGGTATGGGATCAAGAACAAAACCCTAGAGGCAATGGCTGCGGGCGTACCTGTGGTAGGGAGCGATCGCGGCTTGGAAGGACTTGAGGTTGATAGTCCCCATGTACCACTAAGAGCATTGAGGGCAAACTCGGTTTCCGAGTATGTCGATGCTGTGACTCGCCTATTTGAAGAGTCTCAACTGAGACAGCAATTGTCACAAAATGGACGCCAGTTTATTGAGAATCATTATACATGGGAGCGAGCTGCCCAGCTTTATGAACAAGTCATTTATGGAAAGTGAACCACCTACCCCAAATACCCGTGCATGGGGGCATCACTCTTGCGCCCTTGATTCAATTAGGGCAGAAGGGATTGATAGAGTAGTGAGAACAGCACAGCCTACACAAAGCGCCAACATCTTGAGGGGCGTACAAATAGATTTAATTTTCGCGTAAAGATATCCGCCTCAAGAAATGAGCAATCAATAATTTGTGATCAAAAATTAACAATAAATTATCTATATAAATAATTTATGATTAAAATCTGAAAATGCTTATATAATCAGGTAAAGCTGTTTGATGAAATAGATATAATCCATTAGGAAAATTTAATAAATGCCATCTCAATTCATCATTAATCCCGATAAAACCGAATTTATGACTATTTTAGCGGGAATCTGAAGCTTTATGAAAATTCTCATCCTTTCTTCCAAATTTCCCTATCCACCCACCAGCAGCGGAACTGAGGTTAGAACATTTAACTTACTCAAGGCGCTCAGTGAGCGTCATCAGATTACCCTGGTGACTCAACGCACTGATGATATTCCAGAGACTAACTTAGAAAAATTGCAGGAGTGGGTCGAAGAACTCGTCGTTTTCCCTCAACCCAACCTCTCAGAGAGCAACGGCGGACTGCGATCAACAATGCAGCGCTTGAGTACATTCTTGCAACAAGGAACGCCTCAGAGTGTCTTGAAGCACTACTCTCCTGAGATGCAGGAATGGGTTAATCAGGCAATCGAGTCAGGAAACTTTGAAGTCATTACCTGCGAACATAGTATGAATGAAATTTATGTTCGCCCCCAATGGCGAGAGAAGTTGCGAACCGTCGTCAATATTCATAGTTCCCTCTATCGGAAGCAGCGCCATCAGTTAGACGGGAAACCAGCGGATAAGCAGCTACGAGAGCAATTAAATTTACCCCTACTGCGCCGCTATGAAGAGCGATATTGCAGCAAGTTTACCAATATTGTCGTCGCTACTCCCACCGATCGGCGTCAGATTGAGGATTACGAACCAGAGGGTAAGATCACATTAGTTCCCAATGGGGTCGATTTTAAGCAATTTCCGAAGCGTGTCTCTGATCCTGGAGGACATCGATTAGTGTTTGTGGGTCTTATGGATAGCCCGACAAACATTGATGCGGTGCGTTTCTTCAGCTTAGACGTGTTTCCAGAGATTTTACGACGGTATCCAGAAGCAACCCTAGAAATTGTGGGCGCCAGACCTGTACCTGAGGTGTTAGAGTTGCAGGAACGTCCGAGAATTACGGTGGCAGGTCAGGTGAGTTCAATCGTAGACTATTTGCATAAGGCAACAGTTTGTGTGATTCCCCTGCGGACTAGCTATGGGATTAAAAACAAAACCCTAGAAGCAATGGCAGCAGGAGTGCCTGTGGTGGCGAGCGATCGCGGCTTAGAAGGATTGCCCGTCGATGGCGGAGATGTCCCCCTGCGGGCATTACGGGCAAATGAAACTGCCGAATATGTGTATGCCGTGAGTCGGTTATTTGAGAACCGTCAGCTTCGCAAACAACTCTCAGAAAATGGGCGATCGCTGGTTGAGCAGAAATATACCTGGAAGCGGGCGGGGGAACTATATGAAAAGGTATTGATGGGAAAATGATATCAATATGACCATCCGGATAGTTTAGACCGCTTGTGTCGCGTCAGTGGTGGTCATGTGCGGGATTTATTACAACTGTTGATCCAGTGGTTGAAGAAGGATCTTAAACAAGGGCGGTTGACTCGTGAAACGTTAGAGGTTTTGATTCGCAGCCGTCGCAATGAAATGACGCTTCCGATTGATGATAAAGAATGGGGGTTATTGCGAAAAGTCCGGGAACGGAAGAAAGTGAGTGGGGATGATGGGTATCAGAAATTAATTTATAGTCGGTTGGTGTTTGAATATCGCGATCGCGGCGAGTCTTGGTTTGATATTAATCCCATTTTGGCAGATGCCAAGGAATTAAGGGGATGAGTCATTTATCCTTTGTCAAGAGTACCATTTACCTTCATTCTATGCCTCAGCAACCTATCTGTACAACCGTTGAGTTATTTTGCGGGATTGGAGGATTCCGGATAGCAGCGGATCAGAGAAATATAGCCACAATCTGGGCAAATGATCGTTGTCCGAAAGCCTGTCAAGTATACCGCGATCGCTTTGGAGATACATCACTACATCCGGGTGATATTTATCAACTCGTTGATAAAATTCCGCCTCATGATCTGTTAACGGCTGGTTTTCCCTGTCAACCGTTCAGTAGTGCTGGCAAAAAAAAGGGAATTCGAGATCCACGCGGTCATATTTTTCAAGTGATTATTGATGTCCTGCAAAACCACAAGCCCAAGTTTTTTATCTTAGAGAATGTTAAACGCTTACTGTCTATGGAGGAAGGGACGCATTTTGCCACGATACTCAATGAGTTAGCTCATTTAGACTATAGGATTGAGTGGCGTTTGGTCAACGCTATGCATTTTGGTTTACCTCAAAATCGTCAGCGAGTGGTCATTTTAGGTGCTTTAGAAAAGGATACACAGGATAATTTACCCAATATCCGACTTGTCTCAACTGAAAATATCGCTGAGTTATCCTACTCAACGTTTCAAACCCTGACTAATGTTGAATGGTGGACAAAAATCAAAGACCACGGCACTAGATTTCCGACGTGGGGACTAGCACAAGCCGGTCGTTTTTTCGGCTACGATTTTACCCAATTTTATCCAGCTACACCTATCGTTCCATTACGGGCAGTCCTTGAGTCAGATGTCGATAGCCAATTTGATTTTACTGAGTCTACGTTAGACCGTTTACAAAATAGTACCCCAGTGAATGATTTCGTTCAAGGTGTACAAATTCTCTACAATCAAAGTGGAGGAGCGCGAATGGGTTATACCGTCTTTGGTATTGATGGTGTTGCACCTACGCTTACTTCAACAACGAGTCGGCACTATGAGCGTTATAAAATTGGCAATCAGTTCCGCCGTCTGACTAATGTAGAATATGCTCGCATTCAGGGCTTTCCAGATGAACATTGTGCTGGGATATCTATCTATGATCAATATGCTCTTTTCGGAAATGCCATTCCTCCTGTTATGGCTGGGTGGGTGATGGATTGTATCTTAGAAAATAAGATTGTCCAACTCAAAACACCTAAATTTGAACAACTCTCACTTTTCTCTCTAAACGATGCTTGCTAAAGAAGAATTACGCGCCAGATTAAGGGAATCACTGGATACAACAATTCAGGAAGTTAATCGCGCTCTCAAAGGAGAGAACATCGTTCTAACAATTGCTCACGGGAAAGAGTAATGAGTAGGGGAGTTAACTCTTGAGGAGATAACTGTAACATGGGGGCGATCGCACTGGCTAATTCTGGGTCAAGTTCCCCAAATCGTACTCTCAGAAACCGTTCTACGGCTTCTTGTCGTGAGGTATCGTCTTGAATCGGCAGATTACCAAACCACAGTAAGAGTTCCTCACGTTCAAGGTTAAATAACAGCCGAGTCAACTCTTGAGGGGGTAATTGTAACATGGGTGCGATCGCGCTCGCTAATTCTGGGTCAAGTTTCCCAAATCGCACTCGCAGGAAGTTTTCCGCCATTTGGCGTTGCCCTTCAAGCTTGCCTTGTTCTAAGGTTTCTTCTTGCCATTTTAAATAAGCTGGTGATAAGTTCATGAGCAATTCCCTGTCCTGTTCACTTAAATTGTCGCTTTCGTTGATAGTGATACGCCAGTTTGCCAGAATCTGTAAAATTGTCTGCCGATAGGGGTTCTGTTGGGGTAAAGCAACCAATTCATCAATCGCTTGCTTCTGAGTTCCGCGTTTTCCCAAAACCCTTAACCATAGTGTATCTTCAGTGACAGGCAGTTGGTTGATGGCGATTAATCCTGTTTTCAGGAACTCTGGCAGAAAATATACACCGTCTCCCCAGTTTCCTGACTGATTCAGTCTTGCACCAAATCCGTTTAATAATCTTGTGGAACAAGAGGGTGAGAGAATCCACAAGTGGGGCCAATCGGTTTCGGGAAATGAAGTCCGTTCTCGTCTGGCTTTTCGCCGCATTTCACTGCGTACTGAGTTTAACTTGCTTTGGCAGTCGAGTACCTCGGCGGGGCTGGGTGGATTGCGGAAGGGTTCCAATAGACAGGCGGTTGTTGCCATTCGCCCCAGTAATCCCAGGTTTTCGGGTGCTGTTGCTGGTGATGGTGTTGGCACAAACCAAACATCAACTTGGCGGATTTCGGGGGATATTTCCCGACTGGTTTCGACGTTTCCTAGAGGGGCTAATAATTCCTCTAGGTATTGCTTTGCAAATTGATCGTGAGGTTTTCGTGTCATTTGAAGTTAAACTAGCGGTGTATTTGTTCAATTTATCGGGTCGCCCTTTGCTTAATCCCCAATGTCGGATAATGTTGCTTAGAATTTTAGGGTAAGTGTTGAAGCGATTAGGGTACTAAAGTGCCTACTACGAGCGAACGAAGGAAACGATGTCGCAGCTACCTGATATTACACCGGAGAATCAAACGGAATTAGAGGAACTGGCGTTGGCGCTGGAAGCCTTTCAGGGTAAGTTTTTGCTGATTTTTGCCCGATGTAATTATGACAGTCTGCGATCGCGTCTGATTCAATGCCTCCAGGATTCCTCTTTGGCGGACATTCGCACAATTACGCTAAACCCTGATGATACCGCCCTATATCAACGGATTCAGGGGGAATTGCAGGGGGATAAACCGGGGGCGCTGATGGTTTTGGGGTTGGAGTCGGTGCTATCTCTGGAGACGATGCTGGCGGGGGCGGATTTGGTGCGCGAAGAGTTTCGTAAGCATTTTCCGTTTCCGGTTGTGGTTTGGGTGACGGATTCGGTTAAGTCTCAATGGATGCAGTTTGCCCGTAATCTGGAAAGTTGGGGCGTTAGTAGTCAGTTTAATATTAGCCGTGAAAAGTTGGCGGCGTTTATTAAGGAGAAAGCAAATCAATGGTTGGCGGATGGGTTGAATTTAACCGAGGCGGACTGCATTGAACTGAAGGCGGAATTAGAGGCGGCTGAGCCAGCGCTTCATCTGACGGAACCGTGCGCTTATGGCGCATCGAGACGTTAGACGACTTGCTGGTTCGCGGTTGCGACTGGTTACGGGACTATCTCCGCACCCATCCCGATGTCAGCGATATTGATGAATTTTGTGCAGGGGAATTAGGGAGGATGGAACAATAAGGCAGAAACCTGAGTCGGGGCGGGTTTAGTCACATCTGGGCGCAACCAAAACGATGGTCGTGAAACCCGCCCCTACATACTCAACACTCATAAAAATCCGCGAAATCAGTCACCTTTGTAGGTTGGGTAGAGCGATAGCGAAACCCAACTCCTTGGGAGAGCTTGAACATTTTGTGCTTTCCCGCTCTACTCCCATGGGAGTGTTTATGGCGAAGACAGCGCAACTACAAACTAGCTTAAGTCAAATGGCACTAAAATAAGCATTTTTGGCGAGCCAAAACTCTTGATATAGCGTAGGGTGGGCATTGCCCACCAACCTTAAGTCAGTGCCATTCAACTTAAGTCGTTAAACTCAATATTCTCATAGAGATCAGCAATTTTAAGTTGAAAATCAAACACATTCAACGACAGTGTTACTGTGGGATCATCATACTCTGACAACAGCCATTGATTCGCCGCCGTTTTCACATAATGTTCCAGATGAATCCTATACTGATCAATAATCAGATATTCCCGAAAGCTGGCAATCGTGCGGTAGGCGACAAACTTACCACTACGGTCATAGTCTTGGGTTGACTTGGATAAAACCTCACCAATAAAACAGGGATTAACAATCGTGTCAGTGCGTCCCGTTTGTAGTTGCAACGGCTTTTCCACTACCATGACATCGGGATACGTATAGAGATTAGCATCGGGAATCCACAGTCGCTGGTCTGTAGCAAAGATGCGATAGTTTTTCCCCCGTAATGCTAATTTCAAGAACGCCGCCAGACCGATGGATAATTCATTATGGTCAGGAGTTCCACCTGTCATTGGAATGATTTCTCCATTGATATAGTCATGGCGTTCTGTGGAAGCCGTTTCAAAGTCTAAATATTCTTCAGGGGTATAGGTTTTTTGCTCAAGTTGAGTGATCATAAATAGCTAATTCTTAATCATTGAATAAGCCCGAAAACCCGCCCGGAGTAGTGCCCATTGGTGTCAACTTAAGGTGAAAACTAATACAGGGGGAGCTTTTCACCCTCATCCCCTGACTGAAACATAGGGGCTTTCACCTTCGCTATCTTGTAACGGAACGTCAGGCGTTGATTTATCCTCATGCAAGCGATCTAAAATCTCAATCACTTCTCGCTCAAAGGATACCTGGGCGCGGTTAGTTCTACCCCCCACATAAAAGCGATCGCCTTTTTGTAATGCCCAAATTTGCGAATGGGAAACATAGCTCATAATTACACCCACCATGAGCAAACCAAAGCCGGTATACACAATCGGAATGCCCGGATCAGCTTTAATTTGTAAGCCTGTACTGCCGATTAATTCCTTCAGGCGCAACGTTACCCCATTCACTTGGGTACTCATTCCAGAACGAACTGTGGAAACTAATTGTCCCTGGGCATCATATACCAAAACCGTCCCCTGTAAATCTTTTGCCAGCAGCGAAGCACCTTCGCTTAAATCCGGTTTCGTTGGTATCCAAGTCCCCCAGATGCGCCCATTCCCCTGGGTATCCAGTTTCGCCATGGGTAACTGAAAAATCGGACTGTTATTTAACTGCACGCGCACCGCCGCAATTCCCCAGTCGGTTTGGTAGAAGGTGACACCTTGATGGCGCAGGGGTTTATTCACATAAATGGTTTCTCGGTCAATTTCTTGTTCCTGGTTATCCACCACCGATAAATCGGAATAAAACTGATCAATTCCGCCTTCGGGGGTGTAGTCAATCCAGAAGCGATTAACGTGAACGCCCCAATCTTGGGGAACCTGAGATTTTGCCCAAGGACCGGCATCAATAATATTTCGGACATGAAAGGTTGCACCACTGGGAACCAGTTCTTGTGCCATAAATCCCGTCATCGCGCCCCAAATTGACCCAGCCAGAATAATCAACATACTGGCATGAACCACAATCGGACCAATCCGCCCCACGATTCCTTTGCGGGCGTAGAGGCTATCTCCTTCTTGAAATACCCGATAGCGCTTGGCTTGTAGCAGTTGGGATAAGGAATTCAGGGAACCCGTTTCTAGTTCAGCGCTGAGTGCCAATTTCTGAAACTGACGCGGTTCTTGGTAATAGTTCCAGCGACGGGCGGCTTTGAGAGCGGGAAATTGACGAGTAAACGTGCAAGCGGTGAGGCTACTGCCAAACAGAACCAGGATTGACAAAAACCACCATGTCCGGTAAACATGATCTAATCCTAAGAATAGGAGAACTTTCCAGGTTAAGAAACCAAATAAAGCGGGATTTTCGGGATAATTGGCTTGATAAAAGGCGAGAGACTGACCCTGTTCGATAACAGTGCCACTGATACTGAAAAGAGCGATCGCGAGAAGGAGTGCGATCGCCAGTCGCAAATCAGCTAGGAATGATACGATATAACGCCGGAACCAACGTCCGACAGGATTAGGCACAGATTGATTATCTAACGTCATTAAATTAAAAAATTCCCCCAGGAATCCGAGACAGCAGCGAAAAGACACCAAATCCGACTAATAAAGCCCCACTCACGGGTGTAATCCAACTCGACCATTGGCGCACTTCTAATAATTTTTTGATTGAAGCGGTAAATGTACCTGCCACAATCAATGGGGTAACATAACCCGCCGTATAGGATAATAGCAGAACCCCACCTAATACCCAGTCTTGTGTACTCGCTACCCAAGCCAGTAAGGTTGCCAAAACCGGAGTACTACAAGGAGAGGCGACTAAACCAAAGGTTAAACCAATCAGATAGGAACGTACCCCCTTGGGCAAATCTGGGGAAATCCACTCCATTCCCCCAAAAGACGGTAATTGCAGGGGTAAGGCTTCGAGTAGGTTTAGCCCCATGATAATCGCAATCAGGCTGACAATTATGGGTAACCCAATACCCACTTGACCATAAACTCGTCCCACCGATGCGGCTAAAATTCCCAATCCGGCTAGGGTGGTTGCCAAACCCAGTGCAAACCAAGTAGATTGAGTAGCAGCCTGCAAGCGTCCTTTGGCTTCATAGCCGCCAATGTAGCCAATCGTGATTGGCAGCATGGATAGCATACAAGGAGTGAGGCTAGTCAGCAACCCAGCCGCAAAGATAATGCCAATGCTTAATGCACTCAGATGGGTAAGCTGATTGCCAACCAGATTATTGGCAAATTGTTCCAGTTGGTACAGTTGAGTTTGTAAGGTGTCAATCATGGGCTGGGTAATTCACCGAATGCCTGTTCTGCCAGCATTTTAACGTATACTGCCTGGTTCATTGTAAGGACATACGAGGTTGTCAGGCTAAGTTAAATAGAAAAATTCCCCTACTCTAGCAGATGGACGACTTTAAGTAAGGACTGGAGTCTTTAACGCTAGTTTGATAGCGGCAAATGCTTGACGAACAAATGAATTTAATCAGATTCGTGGAAAAGTTTTCTATGACGCATTTTTAGGATTAGTCCAAGGGTGACTTGTTTCATCACCCAATACAATACTGTCAACACGATAAAAGTGACAAAGGTGACAAACAAGGGACGTTTGGCGGTTAAGTCGTCAACGACGGTTTGGGCTAAATCATCGGGTTGTGTGACTAAATCCCAACTATTAAATCGTTTAAACCGCCCTAAATAGATGCCAACCGCAGATAGGGCATGAATAATGAGTTCAGCCGGAAGGGTAAATTTACCCATTCCTTGCTTTTGTAAATAGTATCCTAAATTAATTAAAGATATAACGTAAGCTTCAAACCCAAGTAGAATAACGCTAAGATGTTGGGGAATTAGGACTAAAGTAATAACCCATACGGAGTAGTTACGGCGAACGGCATCAATTAGGTGGATGATATCGGTCAGCAGATAAGGTGCATTGGGTAAGAAAACAATGAAAACAATTAAACCCGCCCACCACAAAAGGTTACGGTTTCCAGATGAGCGACGAAAGAGCCAAACGCTTAAGGCTAAGGGGATAAAAGCGAGAAATAAATTCCAAGCCATCCAACCGCTATGACGATGCCACGCTTTCCAGGCATCATTTAGGAGAAATCTGAAAGACATATTCTTATCGGTAGACCTACAGGCGCGAGTGGGTTTAGTGCTGCTGTTATCAAGTATAGCCGCCTAAATCCAGGTGATGCCAACTTCACCTCAGTTTGACATCAGGTGTAAATCGGCTTCTATCTTGGACTATCACTGTCTGCAAGCCTGATTATTGGATTAATACTAAGTTGCAGTCAAACAGGTAATTTGTCATGCTGAGCGAAATCCTTCACTTCGTTCGAGGACATGCTCCGTGTAGCGACGAAGTATCTCTCCAGATGCTCCGCTTCGCTCAAAAGGATAAGAAAGCAACTTATACCAATACCAAGTTGCTTTTAAACAGCAAAACTTCATCTCTTCGGAATATCTTATTTTCGGTTTTACCTTCTTACATCCATCCATATAAAATTGACTATCACCAATCGTAATCAGTACCTAAAATGCCATAGAGCTGCTTATTAAAAGGAATAAAATAGTCTTTTAGTTGTTCTAGGAATTGAGCATGATTAGAACTTGTTACATAGTTTGCCACAGCGTATTTTTGATTCTGAAATTCATTGATTTTGTTCGGAGAAAAATAGTCAATTTTTAGAAAGTCGCAGACCCGATCCAGCGCTGCACCTAGATTGTTGCAAAACTGCTCAAAATTCAAAATCAGAATATTATCTTTGCCAAAATAGTTATAGTAATTTTCTATTTGTTGAGCATAGTTTCCCCTATCAATATAATTATAAGGATATTTTGCAGTATTCGATTCTGGATTAAATTCTTGAGCAATCGCTTCAGCAAACGTTCTTTCATCAGCTCTATCTCGCAAATGCTTAAGCGGCAGATTGGAGTAGCTATGATACATCTGCCATGCTGAGTAGGCTCGATCAACAGGATTTCTTACTATTGCAATCATTTTAATGTTGCCTAAATCTTGCTTGATCAGCTCAGGAATATGCTTATAGTACATATAGCTCGGTGAGGCTTCAAATGTCAGTTTATTTCCTTTGCGGAGTTTAGCCGGGAAATGACTGATATACCAACCGAAACCTTTCTGGTAATTATCCGGGTTGTCAAAGTAGTAGGTTTCCCTCCACTTATGAGTTACCAATATTTGAGGATGCGAAGTTAAATAGTGATACAAAGAAGTTGTTGCTGCTCTCTGAACTCCAATAATTAAAAAGTCGGGTCTAGACTTTATAACTGGGTAGATGGGATATACTATTTTTCTTATTGATTGTTTTATCATTAGAATCACTTTTGGCAAAAGGAATCTTAACCTAACCAACTTCACCAGTTATAATTCTCACCTAACATTTCATACAGCTTCTCGTTGAAGGGAACAAAGTAACTCTTGATAAACTCTAGTTTTTCTTGATCAGCAGGAGTTTTATGAAATTTATATTTCCCCTGATTATGCTTTTCCTGCTGTAATTTTTCCAGTATTTCCTGGGAAAAGTGTTCGATACTTAAAAAATCACACACACGATTTAATACTGCACCTAAGTCTTTACGAAACTGCTCCATATTTAAAACTAAGATAGTCTCCTTATCAAAATAGTTATAGTAATTTTCTAAATGATGCACATATTTACCTCTACCGACATAATCATAACGAAACGGGTATTTAGCATGGTCAAAGTTGGGACTGAATTCTTCTTCAACTGCCTCAGCAAACGTTCTTTTGTCATAAAATCGCCTCAAATGATCGTTATCAATATTGGCAAAGCTATGAAACATCTGCCATGCTGAATAAGCACGAGAGACAGGTTCTCTCAATACAGCAATCATCTTAATATCCCCTAGATCTTTTTTGATGCGTTCGGGAACAAATTCGTAGGATAGGTAGTTAGGGGATGCATCACAGGTCAGTTTATTTCCTTTGCGAAGTTTCGAGGGAAAATGCCCTAAGTACCAGCCAAAGCCCTGATTATAATGTTCGGGGCGATCGAAGTAGCGAACTTCCTTCCAGCCAATGTTGCCGAAGACTTGGGGATGCTGGGTTAGATAATTATACAGCGAGGTAGTTCCCGCTTTCTGCTCTCCAATAATTAAGAAGTCCGGTCTAGACTTAATAATTGGATAAGTTACATCCTTGATCAATCGCTTAATCATCTAAGTTCCTCTCCCCTGTAATGGCGAGGCTTTCTGCTTGTTTTCACTCTTTAAGTCGTCTCGAATAGACATCTATGATTCAGTACAAATCGCTGAAGAGAAGATACCTGAAATCGGTTGTCCATCACTCGTAGGAAGTGGCACTTCAAGTAGGGAGGCGATCGTCGGCGCGAAGTCTACAATCGATGTAGGCTGTTCAACTTGCTTGGGTTCGATGGACGCTCCTGACACCAAGAAAAGTCCGCCAGGTTTGTGATCTCCAGTCCGGCTATCCCAGTAAACCTTATCAATTTTCCCTACCTTTGGCGAGTAAACTGAAGCAATGGGTGCATTCCGGTTCCACTCAACAAGTAGATCGGGATGACCCATGGGATGTTCTCCTTTATAGATTTCGGCTGACCGAAAAATATTTCGGATTAGCGGTTCTCCGGTATCATAGTTAGTTAGTTCTGACAGATCTTGGCATAGGGCTTCGCAGAACTCTTCATACTCTTGCCCCGGTTGGATCTTACCCTGGGGTTCGCGACCAACCAGATTGATCCGAATTCCTCCAAATGCTTCACTGGAGGGAACCTGGAAACATTTACGATTACTCAACTTTGAGATGGGTGGTTTCCCTGTACCACGAATGTTTTGTATGGGTTTCCAGAGGCGTTTTTTGAGTTGCCGGAGAAACTTATACCGCTTCAAAGAATTCAGGGTATTGCCAACCTCTTGACGCATCGCTGCTCTCTGAGGATTCTCGATGCGTAAAAGGATTTCATCTAGAACATGCACCCCAGTATAGTTGGGACCCATGCCAGTACTAGCAAAAATAAAGACAGTTGTTTCTGGACTCACCTGCTGTAGGAGTTTGCCAATAGCTGCGTCAATGGCAATATAAATGTCCTTCATTGGGTTTCCAATAGCATTGACAACCTCCTGATCATATTCTGGATGATTTGGATCATGGAGATGCCAACATTGATGACCCGCCCAGTGAGCTTCTCTAAAAGCGGTTAGGAAAAGATCCCACTCGCCTTGTTTTATAAAGTGACTGGATAGTTCTATCTTCTTTTCAATGCTGGTCAATAAGTTTTGACGAAAGTCTTTCAATTCATCTATACCGCGTCCAACAGTACGTAAGCTTCCAATTGAGTTTTTCCCTAGCTGCGTTTCTATTTCGGCTGCTAAAGATAACGGATAAGTCTGAACAGACGAGTTTCCCTGTTTGTAATTATGCCGTTCAACTATCTGAATTCCATTAAGACTTTCAGCCAGGGGCGCTTCAGGAGCATCAACTAATGCAATTTTACGACCCGCCTGACTTAAAACATTCCAGAAAGGTTCCCAGCCAAAGCTAAATGTTCCAATATCATAAGTGCCTGGCTGAATCTGTTGTGCCCAGTAACGCCCATGTTTAGCTGGTGAAACCCCACTGAAAAAAGTAGGCCAGTGGCAGCCGTTAATTCCTGGTGGGTCATTGGTCAGACCAAACGCTCCTTGCTGAAGGAGGGATTGAAAAGTCTGGAGCAAACCCGCCTCTGCCCATTGAAGAATCAAATCTCTGTCTGCTCCATCAAGACCGATAAAGAAAATCTTCGCTTTACTCATAGGTTTAGGAGAGAGTCAATTGTACAAAGAAACTCCCTAGCTTAGATTAGAGGGTATTAACTGTTCCAGATTACCCTATTTTAAATCGCTAGGGATAAAAACTTTATCTGATGATTTCCTTTAACTTCATTGCTTCTGCTTGATTTTGCGAAATAGGACTCCGAATCCCAAAGCCACACCCGAACCCAGGATAGTAATTGGTTCGGGTACAGATACCGTTGGAGTTCCAGAGGTGATCACGCGAAATGGTTCCATTCCCGCTGCTGCCGTTATATCAAATTGTAAAACATTGTTGTCAATATTCACAATATCCTGACGTGCATCTAAACCAGATCTTATGCTATAGCTAGTGTTTTCTAAACCGAGTAATCGGTTACTAGCGTTCCAATTAATGCTAAAACCACCAAGAATCCCCAAAACTGGTGCATCAAATCTGATTTGACCGTGCCAGCGAAACTTCGGCTGACCAGCCCCGGCTGGGTTGACATAAAATAAATAACTGCTAACAAGAGTATCTTTAGCAATTGTAGTGTTAGGTCTAAAGGTTTCTTCACCGAATTCATCCAAGACATCAAGATTTCTAGGAAGCACAAGTGCTTGCTTCTCAATAACTGCTCGGATATCCTTATTCTGATCTGGATTTATCCTGTCATCGCCCTCCTCTCTCTCAAAATTAATAATCCTTATTTCTTGGGGGGGTGGATTAAGAATTTGAAGTTCTAAATTTGTTTCAGGTTGACCGACATATCCTCCACGAACCCTACTGCCAATAATTGCTGCCTCTGCTGAATTAGCCGCAAAAACAACAAAACTAACGGCAGATGCCTGTAATCCTATAGCTATGCTCTTCGTTTTTTTTACTGGTATCATTGCTAAGTACTCTCGGTAAGATAAAAAGGACACAACATTTATGGCAATCGGATCTATTCAGCTTTTTGTTTTTTTGTCATACTTCGAAATAGGACTCCGACTCCCAAAGCCACACCCGAACCCAGGATAGTAATTGGTTCGGGTACAGATACTGTTGGAGTTCCAGAACTGATCACGCGAAATGGCTCTGTTCCTGAGCGAGACTCTATAAAAAATGTTAATACATTGTCTTCAAAAGTTACCACATCACCTTGACGTCGATCTAAACCAGCACCAATTCTATATGTAGTATTCTCCAAACCTACTAATTCGGTAGTCGGTTGATAGCTGCTCTTATTACTATAACCGCTAACTATACCAAGAACTGGTGCATCAAATCGGATTTGACCAGACCATTCAAACTTCGGATTATCGCCCCCCGGTGGCTGAACATAAAAGAGATAGCTACTGACTAGAGTATCTTTAGGAATTGTTACATTAAAGTTGGAAGGTGTTTGCCGATCAAACCGATCCCAGACATCAATAGACTGAGGCAGCACAATTGACTGCTTCTCGATAATACCGAAGAGATCTACGGCTGCATTGGGATTAGGATCGACTGTATATCCATCATCAAAATTGTCAAAATTCCCTAATCTTATACCTTCAGCAGGTGGTTCAACAATTTGCAGTTCTAAATTTGTTTCAGGTTGACCGACATATCCTCCACGAACCCTACTGCCAATAATTGCTGCTTCTGCTGAATTAGCCGCTACGACAGCCAAGGTAGCGACAGCTATTTGTTGTAAAACTCTAACAAACTTTTTCATTTTTGGTCTGGCTCCTATTCAAATTATTTATTTAACTGCTACTTCAGATAAACCTTGATGGCAATTTTCACAACAGGCATTTTCCTGTTTAGTCGTTACCTCTTTGCTGGCAATACAAAACTCTAATGGAGAGTTACTCAAACATTTAAAGGCTTAAGGTAAGAATACAGCATGTTTGATGACGATTTCATCTAGCTTTGGATAGAACCCAGTAGTTTTCGGAAAATTTACTCTAACTGTGGGATGAGCGTATATAAAAAGAATAACAGCCCAGGCACAGTTGATGTATAAAGTTCATGTAAAGAATATATGAAGATTGTGTAAACCAACCCAGACAAATAGGTTATATATTCACCTGAGCTACTTAATATCTTCCCTCAGATGAGAGGCTGCACGAAGCATTTCTCTCATAAGCTGTAACGAATTTAATCTGACAAGGAAATCTGAGCTATCAAAGGGTTTCAGTAGCTAAATTATTGGATTAAGCTGCTATGCAGCTTAATGGATAGGAACTCGATAGTTGATGATTTCTGACACCTGTTGATGTCAACTTAAGCTCAAAAATCTCCAATACCTTGAGACTGAACCCACCCTAACCCTCCCCTTAACAAGGGGAGGGAAATCAAATGGCTTTGGTCAAGTTTTAGCAACATAATCAACAGGCTGGCTCATCCTCAACGGTAGAGGTTTCCCCTCTAGGTGTTCAGGAATTGGCGCTCCCATTAATGTCAGAAATGTTGGAGCCAAATCCAGGACATGACCGGCTGATAAGCTAGAACCTGGCTCAATACCCGAACCGCACGCCAGAATAAATCCTTCGGGGCGATGGCTTCCCGCCCGATAAGGAGGTAAGGGACCAAAACGTCCATAATCAGGACTATCCATAACATCAGTAGCATAGTCTTCCTGCCACACGACAATTAAATCAGCATCTGGTAGCTTCGGATCTCGCTGATTCGGGTCTTGTCGGGTGCGGACAATTCGTTTCACCATCGGGATGCCTTTACGAGCATCTTTGAGGGCATACAGCTTCTGGCAAAGTTCATCACAAAGGGCGTGATAGTCCGAGGGCGGGACAATTCCCTGGGGTTCTCGCCCTTGCAGGTTGATCCGAATATATCCTTCCGCAAAACTAGGCAGCGCAAACGCTTTCATTGAGGGCCACATTAACTTGTACCATTGGGCTGGATTCCAAGGTATAACCCGCTCCCCTTGGCGAGCCAGTTGGAAGGGTGAGATTAAATCCGATTCCTGGGTTGAGTCAAGCAGAGGTTCTATCACTTTGAAGAGTCGAGAGGGAGTTTCGCGCCTCAGAAAACGTCGAATGGGATTGGGATCATATTTAGTCCCCCACAAATGCCGCTCCCACCAATTCCCTTTCATCTTGGTAATTGGGGGTGGTAGGGGATCTGAGGTTTTGCCATAGCCAAGTCCCCATTTCCCCGGAAAACTGAAGCGGTAGAGAAACTCCGGTAGGAAGACAAAGCTGGGTAAATCAATCGTAGCTGGACCCATGCCATGGGCGGAAAAGATGACCACATCAGCATTATCAGGAGCCTTAGTCAATATCTCACCAATCGCTCTGTCCATCGCCTGGTAAATTTCTAGCAAGGGATCATGGGAGACACGCTGTCTTAAGGCTTCATACAGGGGATGATCCGGTTGGCTCAATTGCCAAAAAAGATGACCCCCAGAATGGGAATCGTTGAATACCGTCAAAAACAAGTCCCAGGTTTCCCGTGTTAACAAATCCTGACAAGTTGCCGAGCGTCGAGCAATCCCGGTGTGCAATCGTTCCGCAACTTTAAGAGTACTCTTCAAATCAAGACAAACGGCGTAGTCTTTGTGGAGGGCTGGGCTGGCGCCATGCTTGTCAATCAACTCCTGGAACAGTGATTCCGGTAAGGAGCCACTCTCGACTTGAGGAGAGTGCGCCCCCCAAGCTGCCACCTGTAACCCATTGATTTTATCGGTCAGCCGTACTTGGGGAACATCGAAGGTAGCCACCCGATAGTCTTCACCCAATGCGTAAAAGGGGGGATACTCCTGAAAATCATAAGCGGCACGGGTTTCAAAGTTGTAAGTCCCTTCGCGAAGCCCCATGTGTGCCCATAAGCCAGTTTTTTGAGGTGAGCAACCCGTTGCAAAGGTTGTCCAGGCTGTTTCTACATTAGAATCTCGAAAATTCTGTAAACGTCCGTATACTCCCTGCTGGCGCAGGCGAGACAAAGTTTTCAGGTATCCTTGGGACATCCACTTTTCGAGTAGAGATGGCTCTGCAGCATCAAGCCCGATGGCGATGACAGGATTTTTAACGGTTTCCATGGAGTCAGCCTCAGTTATCTCGGACTAAATCTTTACATTGGGGATTATCTTAAGTACCTCAGAGTTTCAAGTCAAGCATTTGTTAAGTTATTGGAATTTTTTACCCGCCACGCCTCTGACAATTGCGCCTCATAATTTGCCGTTGATACCTGTATCGAGCTGATGATCATCCTTATGCAAGAATTATGTAGTTTTGTTAATTTATTCCTTGGTATCCAAATATACTTGACAGTGATATTGAATTGATGTTTTCCTGTAACCGCATAGACAAAAAAAAAGGTAAATTTCATGGCACAGCCAATACGGATCGGCTTTTTTTCCGTGCAGAACTACATGGACAAGAATGCCTTTTCGGGAACTATTTACTACATGCACAAAGCCTTGAGGAAAAGGGATATTAAACTGGTTAACTTGGGGTTACCTCGAAGATATTTTCAATGGCGTAAACTTTTAAGCTATGCCGATAAAGTAGGATTTGTCAGATTCAAAAATTCTCAGCTAGGCGAGCAATATAAGAAATTCATTACCGTAGTTAAAAGACAGCTAAAAAGTACACCCTGTGATTTAATTTTTGCTCCTGTTGCCTCAAAAGAATTAAGTTTTCTGGAAACCAATCTACCGATTGTTTTCTTGTCAGATGCAACCCCAAAAATACTCCACGACACTTATAATTTTTTCTTGGCTGAAGAGGATTTTCGGGCAGCTTCCAACGTAGAGACGGCAGTGCTATCGAAAGCTAACAAGATAGTCTATTCTTCGGGATGGGCTGCCAATTCTGCTGTTTTCGATTATGGCGCAGCCCCGAATAAGATTAACGTAGTCCCCTTCGGCGCAAATTTAGATACTGTTCCTGACGTAAGTGAAATCTTAGGGAAGTGTCGGCATCAAAGGTGTCGTTTGTTGTTCATTGGTAAAGATTGGCAGAGAAAAGGTGCAGATATTGCTTTTCAAACTCTTGTTTCCCTGCTCAAGATGGGGATAGATGCAGAGCTAGTAATGGTTGGAACCGTTCCTCCAGCCGAGATTCAGCATGAAAGATTAACCATCATTCCTTTCTTGAATAAGAACGTTCCTCAACAGCAGGAAGAATTAAATAAGCTGTTATTAGAATCGCATTTCTTACTGTTGCTGACTCGCGCTGACTGTTCGCCGATAGTGATTTGTGAAGCCAATGCTTATGGTATTCCGGTAATCACAACTGATGTTGGTGGAATCTCCACGATTGTGAAGAATGGACAGAATGGTTATATGCTACCCGTCTCTGCATCAAGTGATGAATATGCAGATTTGATAGCAACTAACTTTGCTAACAAATATTCCTATGAACAGTTAGTACGATTGTCCCGGGAAGAGTATGACACGCGCTTAAACTGGGATAAATGGGCGGAAAACTTGCACCAGATTATGCTTGATACTCTTGAGGGTGATGATCAGGAATTGTCTATGTCTAGAAACTCAACCAATGCTTCTAGCGCCATAGCTTGACTTTGTTTCTAGAGACTGTCTCTAGGAAAAGTTGAGTTGACTAGACTGAGGGGCTGATGCATTTGAAAAGAAAGATGCGTCAGCCCTAAGAACTTGCTAAGCTGATCGGATTCACCTCTTGGTTCTGGAATGGTAGGAATGAGTAAGCATTGAGGAATTGTGCGGACAGTTGTGTTGGAGTGGGCAGAGCAATCTTAGCGGGAAAAGTTGTAGACTAACTAGAGCGCAATTTTCAACGTTTCCAGTCAATCTAGATTCGTCTAAGCCCAACCCTAAACGAGAGACTTAAACCCCTAGAGATGTCGATGTAGGAACAGTTGCAACGTGCGATCGCGCGGGGAGATGGGGTATCGTTCCTCAAGGACTTGAGTCAGTTCACTCCCATTCAGATTACCATACGTTGGTTGGTGTTGAAGCACGAGTGTTAGGGGCGGCTAAACGGGCTAACTTATCAACAAAACCCGCCCAAGCTTCAAAAGCATACCCTTGAGGATCGCGAAGGGTCAAAAAAGGGTTTCTGGGTAGGTTTGTTAAATTTTCCTGACATTCCCAGAGGTTTAGTCTCTCTCATGTCAGGATTAATTAATATATGTCTCTTAGCTTAGGTGCAAATAGCTGGCTTCGACTTCTAGCTGACGAACTAAGGCGTCATTGCCATTGGCTCTAGCAACTTCTAGACGATGTTGCAAGTTCTTTTGCAGACTTTGGCGATGGATAGCTGCGGCTTCTTTTGCTTGTTTTTGTAGGTCTTTGTTCATCGAAACTCCTTTGGGTCCCAAACCCTGTCTTTATAAGAAAGCTTTACAATTAAATGCTGGTTTTTAAATGGAGATAATCCCAGGAACCAGCAAACCCTGTAATAAGTCCCTTCGCCCACCCAGTCCAAGATGTCTTGGCATTACCCAACGCCTAACCAATTAGGCTTAGAGGCTAGTCCG
>NZ_JAVJRX010000016.1:0-14509 GCF_040219735.1 Coleofasciculus sp. G1-WW12-02
TTCTAACACTATACTACACTATTAGTTGAGTGTTGTCAGGATAGATTAGACTGGCGACTTTAGTCGCTTTGCTGAACGCAACGCGAAAGTTTCATCCTCTGGTTAAAACGCAGAGGTTTTCACCATCGCTACCCTATAAACTCCTCTTGAGGATTTACACACCATCCAGCTACCCTAAACCTGGTAGGGGCACGGCATTGCCGTGTCCCTGTTGCCAGCAAGAGGAGGCGATTGAAATCGCTGCTACACAAACAAAGCCTGCCTCCGCAGGCTCAATAGAGTCCGCGTAGGCGGACGCAAGTTTGTATAGCCCCAGACTTCTAGTCTGTGGGCGATTGGCTTTCACCAATTAACGTAAATGCTGCCCAATCCCGGAGATCTGGATATTTTTCCATCGTGGTTAACATGGCTTTTCGTAAGGCTTGGGCTTTGTCAGAATTTTGCTGTAAATTATAATAAAATTCCTGCATTAAGAAGGCGGTGGGTGAGTCAGGAATTGACCATAAAGAGACAATCACACTAGACGCCCCTGATGCAATTAAAGCACTAGATAAGCTAGCCAACCCATCCCCACTAATGCTACCTCGCCCCGTATTACAAGCGCTGAGAACCACTAACTCAGCATTAAGGTTTAAATCCAGGATTTCTTTTGCCGTGAGCCAGCCGTTATCAGTATCCGTTGGTGCTAACGCGATCGCACTCTCCCATCCTTGCTGTTCATCAAATATACCATGAGTGGCTAGATGAATCACTCGTGAAGCCGACATCTGCGGCACAATCTCGGCTTTAGTCGCTACCTCTCCGGTAATCGCTTGGGTGTTCACCAGAGATGCAATCGCCTTGGCTTCCTTTTCGGCAGCAGGTAAGGGCGAGAAGTCTCCAGGCATCGGGTTAGGATTTCCCACCACTAACCATTGTTGCAGAGATTCTGGAATATTAACCTGGCTTCGGCGGGTGATATCCAATACCATGATTGCTGGAGCGGTTAAAATTGTGTGTTTTTCCAGCAAATAGTTACCCGACTCATCTTGCAGAGGAGAAAAAGGAATCATCAACAGAGATTGTTGCGGAATAAAGATAACATGAGCGTTTGGATCAGTGGGCAATTTATCTGCGATCGGTTCAATTAAAACCTGATACAGTTGCATAAAAGGTCGAATCTTGCGCCGAGAACCACCAGTACCCCACTGGGAAGCGGCGAGGGATTGACGGATATTACTTACATAGTCGGTTAGGGTCGTTTTTTCTTCTTGCCAAAGTTGTGTGAGATTGCTCTGACGAAAGGTGATTTCCCCTGTCGGCTCAACCACCCAAATGAAGAGTTCTTCGGGTTGATTAGTTTCAGCCAAGGGATTGTCAATAATCGAATATTCTACCAGAGTCGCGTTTCGCTCTTGGGCAATCTGTTGAATCCGCTCAATTGTTGGTGATGCGATGGGAGAGGTAACACTTGAAATGCCCGGGGAACCCGCGAGCAATAATTCTCTAAACACCATTGCCCGACTCTGCTCAGACACTAAAAGAGCTTGATTAATTTTGCCCTGAGCAATTAATGATTTTTGCAATAGCTGATAAATTGCAACTTGTGTTTCTACTCGTTTTGATTGGGCATCATGGCTTTTATGATCAGGTGATGCAGATGCCAAAACCCGAATCCCTTCGCGCCAGATTTGCTCGGCGGCTTGGTATTGACCTTTTTTGTATAATCCCAATCCCAGATGATTTAAGGATTGCGCTATACCCACGCGATCGCGACTATCCTGATAAATGCTCAATGCTTGCTGGCTCGACTGTATCGCCGCATCTAATTCCTGCTGGCGCAACTGCTCAACCCCTTGTTTTAACCATCGATCTGCCTCTGCTTTACGAGCATCAACTGAGAACGCCAACAGATGCGTTTTGGAGAATAATTCAGTTGAACTCAATAGCAACGGAACTGAAACAACAACAAAAATAGCTACGCAGGTAGTGCATCCAATCCGATTAAATCCCATGACTAAAGCCCTGATTCAGTATTTAGCAGATATCATAAACCTTAAAACCTTCTGCCTTGGAGCCTTTTTGTACTAGCACCTGATTTATTATTACATGCCAAAACGGTTTGGCTTATCGGGCTGACTTAAATCTAATGTCATCACCTGATTCAGTAAAGCTTCATTAGAATCTAAAACCATTAATAATTGTTGAAACTGTACATTCATTTTCTGCTCCAATATTTTCAGATTTAATACCACTTGTCGGGCTTTCTCTTCCGATAAACTGTATTTCCCCATAACCTGCTGCACTTCTTCCTGAGAAATCCGCACAGTCATCTGGGTAAACTCCGATAGACGAGGCGGAATTTTATTAATGTTGTCCGCATTATCACCATGATTATAGAAATGAATCCCTTGACGATCCACAAAGAAATCGGCAAAGGGTTTTAATCCTTCGTCGAGTACCATTTGCGCGGCTTGAATTGCCTCTGGTGGTGCGCTTCCCAAGCCGACATATACCATAAACCAAGCCAGGATATGGTGCTTCGCGCCCACGGATTCCTCTAAACCTTGAGCCACTTGAATCAGGAAAGTTCTAGCGATTTGCGCTCGTAATGATTCAGGTTCTTGGATAGGAGTGTCATAGAGCGCGGTTTTAAGGAGTTTATTAAGACGAGGGTAATTTTGGTTGAGCGTAGCCTCAACCACGGCTGAAACTAAGGGGGTGTTTATATTTTCATTAGAGGGTTCAGAATCCATTAGATACCCCTTTCTCCTAAATTAAGTTCAAAAATAGCTGAGTAATCACAGCGATGGAAGGTGGACAAGCTTAATCAACAATACTATCTTTTTTTTATCTTATTCATCGTTCATGGTTCATGGTTCATGCTATTCCTTCAAAAAAACCTGTCCTTTCTCATCATAGAGGAATATAGGGACGACCCGCTTACCAAAATGAACAACCCCGAATCCGCTCAATAGGATCGGGTCGCCCTATACTCAAATCATTGGGTCAAAACATGTTTCCTGGGAGTTTTGTTACATAGGCGCCGGTTCCTCAACAGTCCAGGGAATCGGAGCAGTGATTTCTTGTCGTTCCAGATACTTACTCAAGGCATAAGCCATATCTCCACGGGTCATCGGTGCGAGAGGAGCAATAGAATTAGTTAAGGGATCAATATTAACGAACCCCTCATACAAAGCCGTGGCAATTGACTTTCTTGCCCAAGTCGGTATTTTTTCAGCATCGGGATAGCGCGAAAGCAGTTCAGTCACCGTATCCTCTGGAAACTGAAACACGCCATAGGCTTGAGCTAAAATAGAGAATGCTTCGGCACGAGTAACCCGTTGATTAGGAAAAAATCGTCCCTGACGGTAACCCGTCATCACGTTATTTTGCAAGACCAATTGAATATCACGATATGCCCAATGAGAGGTAGGCACATCGAGGACAGGAATCGGTTTGTCGGGTTGGGCGACTCGTTTTTCTAAGTCAAAGGTTTTGACTAAAATCGATGCTAATTCAGCTCGATTGAGGATTCGTTGTGCCTGAAAATCCCCATCGCGATCGCGATTCATCCATCCAGCCGCGATCACCTGTTCAACTGGGTCAAGGGTTGTTGACTCTTGGGCAACAACGGGAAGGCTTTGCAGTAAAAATACCAGAGGTAGGATGCCAAAAATGCGACGCATAGTGTAAAATACCAATCCTTTGATAAACGCCAATGTTTTCCAGAAGCATTGACGTTGCCACCAACGAGGGAGTTTCAACCAGATTAATCCATTTGTAGCGGTTGTAGGGATTGTAGGCGTTGTAGGGGCTCTCGCATTCGCGCCCAAATCTATCGGTTTTCTATTCACATCTCAACGCGAATGCTTCGCCCAATCACCTATTCACCAATCACCTGTTCCCCAGTCTAACGAAATAGTTCAGCAAAAAACCGATTCATTGCCGCCCAAGAGCGCTTATCAGCCAACTCATTGTAAGCAACTCCCGTTGAGGGGTCATTCCCCGCATTCGGATCACTAAAGCTGTGAACAGCATTACCGTACATAACCATTTGCCAGTCTACATTGGCATAATTCATTTCTCGTTTAAAAGCATCAACTTGCTCATCGGGGACTAGGGGATCGGCTGCACCATGCAACACCAGAACCCTACCTTTAATCCCTTGAGCATCTGCGAGATTGGGTGTATCTAAATTACCATGGAAGCTAACTACCCCAGCAACTGGCGCACCACTGCGGGCTAATTCCAATACTGTACCGCCTCCAAAACAATAACCGATCGCGGCAACTTGATTAGCATCCGTCAACGGATATTGTTGCAACACTTGTAATCCAGCTTGGGCGCGATCGCGCATTAATTGACGATTGGATCGATAAATACTCGCTTGTTCTCTGGCTTCTTCATTCGTTGTGGGTCGAATTCCCTTACCATAAATATCAGCCGCGAATGCCACATAACCCAATTCAGCTAGCTGTTTTGCCCGTTGCTTCTCGTAATCTCCCAATCCTTTCCAGGCGTGAACCACCATCACACCGGGGCGCTTTCCCTCAATCTCATCATCGTAAGCCAGAAAGCCTTGGAGTACAGTATCACCCTGTTGGTATTCAACCACTTGAGTGCGGACTTCAGCTAGAGCAATGGCTGAACTAAGTAGAGTAAACAGTGGAGTGATGAGCAGCGAGGCGAGTAGAGGTTTCATAGCAGTTAGGGTTAGTTATTTGGTTAGGATATCTTATCGGGATAGGATTCGGAAATAGCAGTTAGCGGTTCAAAGCCGTAGAGACTCCTCCGGCGGAACGTCTCTCTACAAAATCAATCCTCTAAATTTTGGTTTTGTCGCCCGATGAGCATCCTCATGGAGTAATATTTGCACAACACTAGCAGGATTTTCTGCCCCCATCACAAATCCGATAAAATTATCAGCCCATATCCATCAACTCCCTCTGCGTACCTCTGCGTTAACCTCTGCGTACTCTGCGTTGAAAAAACATAATTCCGATGCTAACAGATGTCCTCTGATTACTGCTTGTTACCCTTAACTGGGATTACACAACCGACACTCTAGTTCTGGGCAAAATTGATCAAATCGTTTAGATTAGATTCGCATACGGCGGATATGACGATTAACTATGCCCGAAGAAAAACCCACGGAACAGAAAACGCTAACCCTAAAACCGGGTACATTATGGTCAAAGGTTCAAAAGACAACCGAACACGCCCTCCAATGCGGCGCACTGCAACCCATCGCAACTGAGTGTAAGTTCGTCGAACAGGATGGAATTCGCTTTCTGGTGCGGATTGCCTCTAACCTGGATCGCAAAGATAAGGACAAGAAGCAGCAAAAGAAGAAAAAAGCTAACTCTGGCAAGGAATTTAACCCATTTCTCCCTTACGAGGAAGATTTATTCGTTGCTGATATTTCTGACACCCACCTGTGTCTGTTAAATAAATTCAACGTGGTTGACTATCACCTCCTCATTGTCACAAGAGAGTATGAAGACCAGGATAATTGGCTAACATTATCGGATTTTCAGGCAATGTGGGCAGGTTTAGCAGAAATTGATGGTTTAGCCTTCTATAACGGCGGCAAAATAGCGGGTGCGAGTCAGCGACACAAACATTTACAACTCGTTCCTTTACCCCTAATACCGGAGATATCCAAACTACCCATCGAACCCGCGATCGCATCGGCTAATTTTCAGGGTTCCATTGGTAGAATACCTAGCTTTCCCTTTGTTCATGCCATAACCCGATTTGATCCCAATTGGATAGACTCGCCAGACGTTGCCGCTAAAGCCATTCTGGACGCTTACCACAGGCTTTTAGATGCTGTAGGTATGCCCCACCAGGGCATCAAACAATCCGCCCCCTACAACCTGCTAGCCACACGAGAATGGATGCTGCTTGTGCCGCGAAAGCAAGAAGAGTTTGAGTCTATCTCGGTCAATTCACTAGGCTTTGCGGGGGCGCTGCTAGTTCGCAATTCCCAGCAAATGCAGCTCCTCAAAGACTCTGGTCCGGTGACTATCCTCAAACAGGTATCGAATTAGATACAAGATCCCCCAATACTGTAGAGACGTGCCATGGCACGTCTGGGATCTCAAACTATCTGGGTAATCGCTTCAGTCGGACCCACTAAAGAAATAAAGGGTTCACCAAAGAAACGCTGTGCCGCCGCTTGCGCCATCTCTGGCGTCACTTTGGCAATATCCTGCTGAAACTTGAGGTCAAACTCAATTCCCAATCCCAGGGTCTCATACCAGCCATAAATTTGGGCAAGTTGAGCATTGGTTTGTTTCCCTAAAGCATATTGACCCAGAAGTTTATTTTTAGCCGCTTGTAGTTCCTCTTCACTCAACCTCAGAGTGCCAAGGCGTTCCACTTCTGTGCGTAATCCCTCCATCGCGATTGTTGTATTTTCGGGGGCGGTTCCCATATACACGACAAATAGGGAGTCACATTGGCGCGTGGGATAAAACGCCGAAACATCGTAGGCTAATCCCCGCTTTTCCCGCAATTCCACAAATAAGCGACTAGAAAGCCCATTCCCCAGATAGGTATTCAGCAGTTTTAGCGCCCCATAATCCGGATCAGTAACGGATGAGGCTAAATACCCCAACATTACCACCGATTGCTGTGTCTCCTGGGGAGTAACAACTCGGCAAGGCTGAGTGGTAATTAATGGTAATGTCAGGGTTGGTAAAGGAGTTGAGGGCGGTTGCCAATCACCAAAGACTTGCTCAATCTGCTCAACGGCTGCTTCTGGTGAGATCCGCCCAGCGACACTAATAACTAGGTTATCCGGGCGGAAATAGGTTTGATGATACTCTTTTAAATCCGTCGGTAATAGTTCCGAAACCGTGGCTTCTGTACCCAATACAGAGACAGCATAAGGGTGATCCTGATATAACACCTGTCGCAACTGCTCAAAGGCAATGCTAAAGGGTTGCTCTTTTTGCGAGCGAATATCCTGAATCGTCAGAACCCGTTCCAATTCCACCTCGGTTTCCGGGAAACTAGGCGATCGCAAAATCTGTCCGGCTAGCTTTAACATATCCAGCCAGTCTGAGGATACCGTTTTCAGCGACAGTAAAAAGTAATCCGTTGCTGCATCTGTATTCAGTTGAGCGCCGACTGATTCAACTCGTTCGGCGATTTCAATCGAGGAAAGTTCGGCGGTGCCTTTAGTCAAGACAGCAGCCAGCAGATGAGCTAATCCCGCCTTATCTCGCGGTTCTCTTTGGCTACCTGTGCGAAAAAATAGGCGAGTGGCAATAATATCGGCGGCTGAATTTTCGATGGCAATAACCACAATGCCATTATCTAAAACCGTGCGATGGATACTGGACTGTTGGGGTGAGGCAGTTAGACTAGAAGGCATAATCGATAATTCAAAGTTCAAAATTTGGTCGGGGCTGGTTTAGTTACGTCTGGGTAAGGATAAGAAACGATAGTCGTCAAAAGAGCCCCTACAGACGCACCATGTAGAGACATTGCATGGAACGTCTCTACTCAAAATAACTCCCCCATCACCAAATCTTCACTCACCGGCTTGAGAACGGTTACCGCATAGTGATAAGGAGAAAGATAACACTGCGCTAAGTGCATCAAGTCTACTGGGGTCAGTCGTTGAATTTGAGCGGGATAGGTTACCGATAATTCTGCAGTCGCGATCGTATTGTAATACCCATACAATCCAGCTATCTGACCAGCAGCTTCGGTGGAAAAAATATAGTCATTACACAATAACCGCTGACAGCGACGGATTTCTTCCGGGGATATCGGTGTCTGCTGTAATTCTAGTAAATGCTGACATATCAAAGCTTCGACTCGCTCTAAATGCTCAGGCTCTAGGTAGGCATTGATCGTAAACAAGCTAGAATCCCGCTGGAGTGAAAAACCACTGCCAATATTTTGAACCAGTCGCTCTTCCTCACGCAATTGTCTCACTAACCGGGACGAGCGTCCATCGGCTAATAATACCGAAAGTAAATCTAAACCATAAGCATCCTTTAACTGATCCACACCCGGTCCCACCCAAGCCATAAATAGGCGGGCTTGTTCGATTCGCGGTAAATACAGTTCCTGACGCCGAATCTCAGTAATTGGTGGTTCGGCTTCGGCGATTAATTGGGGACAATCACCGGGAGTCGCAAACGAGGTAAAGGACTGATTCACTAAATTTAGCGCCGATTCTTGTTCAACTCCCCCAATAATCACCACCGTCATATTGTCGGGTTGGTAGTGAGTCGCGTGGAAATGGCGCATCTGCTGAGGAATGTGCGCTCTCAATTGCGCTTCGTTGCCCAAAACAGAGCGCCTATAGGGGTGATACTGGTAAATTGTCTCTGAGAGTGCCTGAAATCCTAACCAGTCGGGATTATCATAACAGGAGTGAATTTCTTCTAACACCACATCTCGTTCTCGATCAAATTCGACGTCGGGAATGGCTGGAGATAAAAGTAAGTCCGCCAACGGGGGTAGGGTTTCATTGAGGTATTGTGCGGCGGTGGTAATGAAGAAATGTGCATAATCGTGGCTAGTCGCCGCATTTGTCAGCCCCCCATGACGTTCAATCACCGTATCAAATGCGCCGGGAACCAGTCGCTGTGTCCCCTTGAAAATCATGTGTTCCAAAAAATGAGCCATCCCGCACCATTCATCGGGTTCGACAGTTGCACCAGCCTTCACCCAGACATCAACCACAACGACAGGCGTTGCGGGTAAATGCTGGTGAATGATAGTTAACCCATTGGCGAGTTTGAATATATCACCAGGAAATTTGGTAGAAATCAGTGGCTCAGATAGCAATTTCTCTAATCTCAAATTTCAGTTGCGTTAAATTAGTCCTATATTAACGTCTAAGGGCGTTAATGACGGAATTGCTTAAAACATAATAGATTACAGGAGCAGAGTAAGCCCAGTTGTCGGGACTGGTTTTACCGATAACGCTTTGGAGACAACCTCTAACTTCACTCTCACCCGCCCTGGCGCCGGGAACCTGAGGAGCAGGAGAACTATGTCTAGAAAGACTGACCAAATTCTGGTTATTGATGTCGAAGCGACGTGCTGGCTAGGAAAACCTCCATCTGGACAAGAAAGCGAAATTATCGAAATTGGGATTTGTCTGCTGGATAGCGCTTCCCATCAACCTGTTGAGAAAGAGAGTATCTTGGTGAAACCAGAACGCTCCACGGTGAGTGAATTTTGTACCGAGCTGACTACATTAACCCAGGAACAAGTGGATCAAGGAATGTCCTTTGCTCAAGCCTGTCAACGTCTCCAACAACGGTATTTATCCCATCAACGAGTTTGGGCGAGCTATGGGGAGTATGATAAAAATCAATTTCAAAAACTTTAACTCACGACATATCAATGTTAAGACATTATTTGCTCTCGTTCATTCCTTACCTCGTGAAATTGGCATGTTAAATGCCTTGGAATTTCTAAATCTACCTTTAGAAGGCACACACCATCGCGGCGTTGATGATGCGGAGAATATTGGACGAATCTTGTCTCAATTACTTTAGCACAGAAGCACGAGTCGGGGCAATTCATGAATTGTTATCAATTTCCCCTACGTCTACTTTACCACTGCGGAAGTCTAACTAATAAAAGTCCGGCTTCACTCTTAGTTAAAGGTTTGGAAAATAAATACCCTTGTCCTTGTTCACAGTTTAATAGTTTCAATTCAGTCAATTGTTCTAGAGTTTCTACACCTTCAGCAATGACATCCATTCTTAAACTATGAGCCAGGGTAATAATGGTGCGGATAATCTCAGCATTGCGGCTTTTATGATTCATTTGGCTGACAAAAGAACGGTCAATTTTAAGGGTATTTACGGGAAATCGGTGTAAGTAACTTAAGGATGAATATCCCGTACCAAAGTCATCCACTGACAACTGGATATCTCTTGCTCTCAATTGCAGCAGCATTTTGGTGACTGTTTCGGCATTTTCCATTAAGACACTTTCGGTAATTTCTAGCTTCAAAAATCTGCCATCTAAACCTGTCTTTTCTAAAATATGATCAATTTGCCCAATCAGATCCGGCTCTTTAATCTGTTTGCCCGATAAATTGACACTAATTTTCAATGGCTCTGGTGTGGGGAATTGAGTTTGCCACATTCGCAGTTGGCGACAAGCTTCATAGAGTACCCACTCTCCCAGAGGAATAATCAGTCCAGTGTCTTCGGCGACTGAGATAAACTCTACCGGTGAGACTAAACCTCGTTCTGGATGTCGCCAACGCACCAGTGCCTCAAATCCGGTTAGTGTACCTGTTACTAATGAGGTAATCGGTTGATAATAGACTTCAAATTCCTGCCGTTCCAATGATCGCCGCAAGTCATTTTCCAAGGTCAATAATTTTAGGGTCTGAGCATGCATAATTTTATCAAATATTTCATGACGAGCTTTGCCTAATTCTTTCGCCCGATACATGGCAATATCAGCATCCCTTAATATGTCTTCGGTGCGCTCATATCCTGTGGAACTGAGAGCAATGCCAATACTCGCACTCGTAAATACCTCATGATTGTTCAAGTTAAAGGGGGATTTTAAGGTTACCTGAATCCGCTCAGCTACACGAGTTGCATCTTTAATATCTTTAATATCTTCGAGGAGAATCGTAAACTCATCTCCACCTAAATGGGCAACGGTATCAGTGGTTCGTAAACATTTTTCTAACTTGCGGGCGGTGGCAATTAGGAGTTGGTCACCAACATCATGTCCCAAGCTATCATTCACTATCTTAAAGCGATCCAAATCCAGGAATAGAACCGCAAATAAATAATCCTGATTTCGTTTGGCTAATTTAAGGGCATGGTCAACTCGCTCCATAAATAGAGTACGATTCGGTAATTTGGTTAACTTATCATATAAAGCATCATATAATAACTGTTCTTCTACTTTTTGGCGGTGAGTAATATCGCTAATCGAGAAAACAATACGGGTAATAACTCCGTCGGCATCTTTTAAAGGAGCGCCATTAATGGAAAGGTATTTACGTGTCCCATCAGCCCATTCAATCCCATGCTGGACATCGAAAACGGGTTGACCTGTCGCCATAACCTGTCGGAAGGGGAGTTGTTCCTCTGGAAAAGGTCCGCCTTGAAAATCAGTAATCTTCCAAGTGGGAGAGTTGTAATGGCGCTCTACCAATTCGGATTGAGTCAAACCGAGGACTTGCTGCGATCGCGCGTTGGCAAAGATAATGTTACCTTGAGTATCAACGACCGTAATCGCCGCGACACTGGTTTGCATGATCCCCTGGAGTAAGTCGCTTTCGGTGCACAGTTGGGCTTCGGCTTGTTTACCTTTAGTGGTATCGGTAGCAATCCCATCAATCCGAATCACCCTACCCTGAATATCTGCGATCGCACAAACTCGATTGTGTATCCAGCGCACCTCTCCATTGGGTCTGACAATTCTGTATTCTACGGCTTGATTACCCCTTTCTCCTAAAGTCTCAAACACCTGCTCAACTCGCTGACGATCATCGGGATGAATCATCAACTGCCAAATATTTGGCTGATCATACAGTTCAGCAAGGGTTCTGCCAAAAACCTTCTCGGCAGCCCGGTTAATATACAATAACTTATAGGTTTGGGCTGACGCTGACCAAACGATTTCCTCTAGAGAATTGAGAATAGCCGGGATTAGCTGGTGCCTTTTTTGCAACTGGGGTTCTACCCCATTGTATCGAGTAATCTTCATATCTAATTGTTTGTGCCAATGGGTTTATCGGCGTCCCAAACAACCTCTAAGAGACAGCCTCTAAATAACTATATTGAATTCATTAATAATTAAAAAGGGAGCGACTGATCCCGGTATCAGCGAATACCTTGACGCCATTGAGATAACCGTTGCTGTGCCAACTCGTCAAGAGAATGGACTAAAAAACGACCGCGAGATTGTTTTGGCGGTCGTTGTCGGCGGCGGACTCCACGACTTGTGCAATGGACGTCGCTAATTAACTGTTGAGATGACATCCATTCTGCCCCGTACCCCGTAACTGTTAGCCGTTGCGCCCGATCTGAGGTAGCCACAATTAATCGTTGTCTGAATGGCTTGGGCTTACTCCGAAAAGCCGCACAAAATTTTTCAATGTAGCTATCGGCGGTCTGCCCAAAGTCCGTATAGCAGACTGATACCTGGGGGGTTAAATCTTCGTGGCAAGTCCCGGTCTTTTGGTAGTGAGCATCAAAGACGACTTGAGTTTTATAGCCCCGAAAGGCGCTATAGTTAATCAAAACCTCAACTAATTCTTGCCGCGCTGCTAAGAGTCCATGGCAATCGCGGGTCTTTGCCAAACTCGACTCGGTGCCGATGATGTTATAACCATCAACCAGTAAAATAACCTGGGGTGGGGGAGAGGGCATTTTTCAAGGCTAATTTAATATTTTTTGTTAATTTTTCTCAATCTCCTCTTTATATTAATTTATGATGACAGTTTTGTCTCACCCAGAAGCTGTTGCTTGAGACGATCTGGTTCTCCTTGGGCGACGACCCGACCATTTTCCAGCAAAAATGCTCCGTCGCAGTAATTCAACTCTTCCAACCGATGAGTTACCCAAAGAGCGGTTAACCCGCGACTTTTGACCAAGCGCTGGACTTGAGCCACCAGATCTAACTGAGTATCGGGATCTAGCAAGGCTGTTGGCTCATCCAATAGGAGTATCTCAGACTGACGCGCGATCGCACCCGCAATGGCAATGCGCTGTTTTTGTCCACCGCTGAGGGCGTAAATCGGGCGTCGTTGTAAATCGAGCAGATTGACCGCGGCTAAGGCTTCGGTGACTCGGGCGCGAACTTGTGCGATGGAAAGCTTCTCCTCCACCAGTCCAAACGCCACATCTGCACCTACAGTCGGCATAACTAGCTGATGGTCAGGGTTTTGGAAGACAAATCCGATTAATCCCTCAATCTGTATCTCACCCGATTCAGGTGACAATAACCCAGCCAGCAACCGCAGCAATGTCGATTTACCACTACCATTCGTCCCCAAGAGCATCCAAAACTCACCCTTGGGAACATCTAGAGAGCAAGCGTCTAAAACCGATGCTCCACTTGACCAACTGAAGCATAGATCCCGTACCGTAATTGCGGCTTGAACCATGACGTTGGCGACGTGTTAACTACTGTTTTTCTTCAGCTAAGGCAAGGAAACCGGGTGTGCGTCCTGTCCCCACAGCACCAGATTTCTGGGAAATCATCACCGCACTAATTTCATTGGTGAGAACGCCGATTTTCTTATCGGACTGGTGTTCACAGGTCAGTTCTATGAACTCTGGTTTACCCGAACTCATGGCTTTCATAATTTCCTGGTAGGTTTCTTCCGCCGCTTCGGTTGACTTCCGTTGCACGGATAAGGGGAAGGGTGTGTTTTTCAAAGTCAAGTCAATCGTGAACATGCTACTCTCAAGCGCTAAGGATTCCTTTATAAATATAGTCTCCCTCTTATCTTAGACGGGAGGAGGGACAGATGAGAGAGTAGGGGGAGCAGGAGGGGGAGCAGGGGTGACGAAGGACGAAGGACGAAGGACAAATAACAGATGACAGTGGCAAAATCTGAAAATTTACCTTAATATAAGTTCAAGACCGTAAAGAAAAGTAAACTTTACTCACAATCGGATCAATTATCTGCTTAGACACAATCTAAGCTCAGTTATCCAGGTGAGAGAGGAGAGAGCTTTTCTTTAGTACTTATAAATTCTTGGAGATCTACACCTATGACAATAGCTGTCGGACGCGCTCCCAGCCAAAGAGGATGGTTTGACTCACTCGATGACTGGCTCAAGCGCGATCGCTTTGTATTTATCGGTTGGTCAGGTATACTCCTGCTCCCCTGCGCCTACTTGGCTGTTGGGGCTTGGCTAACCGGTACAACCTTTGTCACATCTTGGTATACCCACGGTTTAGCCTCTTCCTACTTGGAAGGCTGTAACTTCCTCACCGTTGCGGTTTCCACCCCCGCCGATACCTTCGGTCATTCCTTACTGCTATTGTGGGGACCTGAAGCCCAAGGCGACTTCACCCGTTGGTGTCAAATCGGTGGGCTTTGGTCATTTACCGCCCTGCACGGTGCCTTTGGCTTAATTGGCTTTATGCTGCGGCAATTTGAAATTTCCCGGGTGGTCGGAATTCGACCCTACAACGCCATTGCCTTTAGTGGACCTATCGCGGTATTTGTCAGCGTATTCTTGATCTATCCCTTGGGGCAATCCTCTTGGTTCTTTGCTCCCAGCTTTGGCGTAGCCGGAATCTTCCGTTTCTTGCTATTCTTCCAAGGGTTCCACAACTGGACACTCAACCCCTTCCACATGATGGGAGTGGCGGGTATCTTAGGTGGAGCGCTGCTTTGTGCGATTCACGGTGCAACCGTAGAAAACACCTTGTTTGAAGATGGTGAAGGGTCAAATACCTTCCGGGCGTTTAACCCCACCCAAGCCGAAGAAACCTATTCAATGGTAACGGCGAACCGTTTCTGGTCTCAGATTTTCGGGATTGCGTTTTCCAACAA
>NZ_JAVJRX010000017.1:0-7595 GCF_040219735.1 Coleofasciculus sp. G1-WW12-02
ACTGTTTAACTTTTTGGTTCTAGAGCAGTAGACTGGCTATCGCATCTACTGGTAGGTCTTTAACACTTGCCGATAACGTAGTGCGCTTAGCACTTAGGCTGGTAAGCACAGCTTTAACTTACTTGGCTAAAGCTCCGTGTCCCTTCGCTTCGCTTATCGGGCAAGCTTTAGACCGGGGTTGCTTACAGAGTCAGTTTGGATGGAGGAGTGAGGACGAGTGAAGTACTCCGGCAAGCTCCGCTGAAGCCGGAGCTTAAATACTTTACCATGAGTTAGGTTTTCTCTTCTTTAACAAATGACAAATCATCCATTGAAGGTTAAAGGTTGCCAACTCAATTTTGATGTTTCCTCATGCCAATGCCATCGCAACAAATTAGCAGGTTGTCCAACCCCAATCCCTGGTAAACCGATCGCGTGCCGAGGTGACTCTGTTGCTAGGGCGATCGCACTCTCGATTCCACACAGTCCCCACTCTACCAAATTCTGCACTCCCACCAATAACGGTAAGGTGGTTCCCGCTAATGTACCATCCGTTAATCGTGCCGTACCCTGTTTCACTTCTATTTGACGCTCATCCCAAGGATAAATCCCATCACCTAATCCTAACGGCGCTAAAGCATCACTCACCAGAAACAATCCCGCTTCATACCCACTCGCTTGCAGCAGAATTTGTAACATTGTCGGACAAACATGCTGTCCATCCGCAATCACCCCACAGCGAACTTGAGGATGAGTTATGGCGGCACCGAGTAATCCGGGTTGCCGATGGTGTAATCCCGGCATCGCATTAAAGGCATGAGTTACCATTGAAGCACCTAAGGCAAAGGCTTCCTCCGCTTCAGCGGCTGTTGCTTGGGAATGACCTAAACTTACGGTAATTCCTAAAGAACGCACATACGCGATCGCCTCACCTGTTTCGTCTAACTCCGGCGCTAGAGTCATCACTTTGACCAGTTTGCCATAATCCCCCAAAACTTGCTTGACATTTTTTAGGGTAAGTGGTAATAAATATTCTGGAGGATGCGCTCCTCGCTTCTGAGGATGCAAGAAAGGTCCCTCCAAATGCACCCCCAAGATTTGCGCCATTCCCGGATAGTGGCAAGAGGTGGCTAAAAAATCAGCAATCACCGCCAGCGATTGTTGAATTTTCTGGATCGAGGTGGTTACCAAGGTGGGTAAAAACCCATCAATCCCCTGATTCGATAGAAATTGGCAAATATGCTGTAATTTCTGGCTATCCCCCAGAGTTAAATCAGGAAACGCCAAACCGAGCGCCCCATTAATTTGTAAATCGACCCCAGCTAAGGAGAGCCAATCTCCTGTAACATCGATAGTAGCGGCATCAGGAGCGATATAAGTCATGGGTGCGATCGCGGAAATTTTTCCCTCAGCATCAACCCTTACTTGTTGCAAGCCTTGATAACCGGGTACTCGTGCATTAATAATAATCATATTCTTTATAATTAATCCTGCATCATTTTAATTCAGGGAACTCTTAACAGGAAACAGCCAAACAGGACGAATGACAAATGACAAATAACAAACCCCAAATTGGTATTATCATGGGCAGCGATTCCGACTTGCCCACAATGCAGGGCGCGATCGCAATTTGTGAAGAATTCGAGGTTTCCTGCGAAGTCGCGATCGTTTCCGCGCACCGAACTCCCCAACGCATGGTAGACTATGCCCAAAGCGCTCATCAGCGTGGACTCAAGGTGATTATCGCCGGGGCTGGAGGTGCGGCTCACTTACCTGGTATGGTGGCGTCTCTGACACCGTTACCCGTCATTGGTGTTCCAGTTCCCAGCCGCCATTTACAAGGGGTGGATTCTCTTTACTCAATTGTGCAAATGCCAGCCGGAATTCCTGTGGCTACAGTAGCCATTGGCAATGCTAAAAATGCCGGGTTGTTAGCCGTGCAGATTTTGGCATCCCAGCAACCTGAGTTACTCGAACGAGTGCAGCAGTATCGCCAGAGTTTAACTCAATCGGTCATGGATAAGCAAGCGGCGCTAGAAAAATTGGGGTATCAACAATACCTGTCGCAGAATAATTAACTTCTTCTGTGAAGTTAAAAACCAATCGATACTTTATCTTTGACGAAACTATTAAAACCTGCTAATCAAAGAAAACCTCTTCCTTCTGATAGATTCAACAAACCGTTCAGGTTCCTTACCATCTGGGAAATATAAGCCAATACCTCTACTTTTTTATGGAAACTTATGATGTCATCATCATTGGTGCAGGTCATAATGCTTTAGTCTGTGCAGGCTATTTGCTCAAGTCAGGTTACAGCGTTTTGCTACTAGAAAAGCGCTCTATCGCAGGTGGAGCCGCTACAACTGAGGAAGCCATGCCGGAAGAAGCTCCCGGCTTCTACTTCAACCTCTGTGCGATCGATCACGAATTCATTCACCTAGGACCGGTTGTTGAAGAACTAGAGTTAACCAAGTTTGGGCTTGAGTATCTATACTGCGATCCCACTATTTTCTGTCCTCATCCAGATGGCAAGTATTTCTTAGCTCATCATTCCGTCGAAAAAACCTGTGCAGAAATCGCTCGCTATAACCAGCGTGATGCACAGAAGTATCAAGAGTATATGGACTTTTGGCATCGCCTTATTCAAGCCATTACTCCTATATTCAATGCACCCCCTAAATCGGTCGTTGACATTTTAGGGAACTATGGGTTGCATAACCTGCAAGATCTCCTTTCATTGCTAGGAGGTGTGGATGACACCCTAGACTTGATCCGTACCATGCTGACAAGTCCTAAGGACTCCTTAAATGAGTGGTTTGACTCAGAATTTGTCAAAGCCCCCTTGGCTAGACTTGCCTCTGAACTGGGGGCTTCTCCCGCAGAGAAAACGATCGCCATGGGTGCGATGATGATGGCACTCCGCCATGACCCTGGTACCGCCAGACCTCGCGGGGGTACGGGTGCATTAACCCAAGCGTTGGTTAAGCTGGTAAACCATCATGGAGGCACGATCTTATGTGATCAGCAGGTTGAGCAGATTTTAATCGGCAACAATGGACGAGCCGAAGCCATTCGGGTTGCAGGGGGTCAGGAGTATCGGGCGACAAAAGGGATTATCTCCAGCATTGATGCCCAGCGTCTATTCCTTCAGCTGATTGACCCAGCCGATGCCCAAGCGATCGCGCCTGAGTTAAACGAGCGGATCAAGCGTCGGATTGTCAATAGTAATGACGGCATTTTGAAGATCGACTGCGCCCTCTCAGAAGCGCCTCGTTTTGAAGCTTATGACCATAAAGATGAATATCTAATGGGGTCAGTGCTAATTGCCGACTCGGTCAATCAGGTAGAAGCGGCTCATAATTTGCCCATCATGGGACATATTCCTGAACAGGATATCTCTTTGTGGGTGGCTGTGCCGACAGTCCTCGATCCTTCGATGGCGCCAGAGGGCAAACATACTCTCTGGATTGAGTTCTATGCCCCCTATCAAATTCGAGGCGCTGAAGGGACGGGTTTATTTGGTACAGGTTGGACAGAGGAGCGCAAGAATCAAGTCGCAGATCGGATCATTGACAAGTTAGCCGAGTATGCACCAAACGTCAAAGATTCCGTTATTGCCCGTCGAGTGGAGAGTCCGGCTGACTTAAGCGATCGCCTGGGGGTTTACAAAGGCAATCATTACCACATTGATATGACCCTAGACCAGATGATATTCTTCCGTCCTCTACCCGAAATTGCCAATTACAAAACCCCGATTGACGGATTATTCCTGACGGGGGCAGGAACCCACCCCGGTGGCTCAATTTCCGGTCTACCTGGACGTAATTGCGCCCGCGTATTCCTCAACACCCAGCAACCTTTGAGCCAGAACCTTAAAGAAGCCGGAAACTGGCTTAAATCCCGATTTGAGTCTGTTTCTAAACTTGCACAATAAAGCAGTGATTGAATCCCATACAACCATTCGGAGAAAAACATGGAAACTAGAGATTTTCAAACTCAAAGCGAAAGCGTTCCTTATCCCAGTATTCCACCCCTCATCGATAGCCGAGAGACAGAATATCGGGGAACAGGAATTACCAGTTCTGTCGCGATTTTTGGTCACCCTATCCATCCAATTATTGTCATCTTCCCGATCGCGTTTTTGAGTGGTGTAGCGGGTACAGATATCGGTTACTGGCTAACCCGCGATGTATTTTGGTCAAGAGCCTCAGTTTGGCTATTGGGAGTGGGATTACTCTCAGCGATTGCCGCAGCAGTAGTGGGTATTGTAGACTTCCTGCGTATATCCAGAGCCCGTGAACGTAGAGCCGGTTGGGCACATGCGCTGCTCAATGTAGCGGTACTGGTGTTGAGTGGTGTGAACTTTTTCCTCCGATTGGGCAATCCAGTCACGATTATTCTTCCCGTAGGACTGATTATCTCGTTAATAGTGTCAATCTTACTATTAGCCAGTGGTTGGTATGGTGGTGAATTGATGTTCCGTCATAAGGTTGGTATCGTTGGTCCCGGTGAGACTCATGTCTCTTAATGCTAAAAAGATAAGGCAGGATCTACCTTGTGGCACATGAAGTTACTAACCATAACTCATACCATAAACTGGCGAATAATTTGAATAACGCAGCAGCGTTTAACAAAAGAGAAAATTCATTCAATAACACTAGGAGGTAGGAGTTTGACTACACTAACCCGAACGGCACAAGCACAATGGAATGGTGACTTGAAACGCGGCAATGGTCACATTAATGCATCAAGTCATATCCTCAACGATACTCCCTACACCTTTTCCACGCGCTTCGAGGATACCCCAGGTACAAATCCTGAAGAACTGCTTGCCTCTGCCCATGCTGCTTGTTATTGTATGGCGCTTGCCCATACCTTGACAGAAAAAGGCTATCAACCTGAAAGTCTGCAAACCCAGGCATTCTGCTCACTAGAATCCCAGGAAAATGGGGGATTCAAGATTACCAAAATGCGTCTAGCCACACAAGGACAAGTTCCTAACCTGGACAATACTCTCTTTGGGCAGATTGCCCAAGAAGCGGAGAAAGTTTGTCCGATTTCTAATGCCTTGCGTCAAAATGTAGAAATCGAACTTGATGCGGCTTTAACGTCATAATTCATGGTTTATAGTCCTTGAGTGATGCTCCCACGGTTACAGTCTGCCCACGCTAACTCATACCAAATCCGGGTTAGCCACCCCCGTTATCACCTAGTCCGCGTTAACGAAGCTTGCCGAAGCGTCGGCGGACGAAGGTGTGTGTAGCAGCGATTTTTCGTTCTGGGGCTAGATGCGATCGCAAAATCACAGCCGATATTCTGCTGATGCGGTAACGTCCCAGTTTGCCCTGGATATCAGAGACTCTCCCAAAAGAAATGCATACCTAAGAGACTATTGCCTTTAAGAAAATTAAACAAGAAAACCATTTATGTCAAGTTCAATTGAATTTAAACTACTCGCTCCTTATAACAAAAAAGCAGCCTTAATTGGGTCTTTTTCGGATTGGCAAGAAATTTCAATGGAGAAAGATGAAAATGGTTATTTCTGCACCAATGTTGATCTAGAAGATGGGGTTTATCACTATAAATTCCGAGTTCAGTCTAAAAGTTGGTCAAATGAACCCGATGAATGGGTAGAAATCATTGATCCATACGTCACTGAACTCACTCCAGATACAAAAAATGGAGTCGTTCGGATTAAAGGGGGCGAACGGATTGTTGATACCTACGTTTGGCAGAATGACGACAAACCCTTACCCGCAAACCATGAGTTAGTCATTTATGAACTACTCGTTTCCGATTTTTATCACAGTGAGGGTGATACTGAAAAGCGGGGACAGTACCAGGATGTTATTGCCAAATTAGATTACTTGCAGGAATTGGGAATTAACGCAATCGAGTTGATGCCAGTAAACGAGGCTCCTGGCGAGTATAACTGGGGTTATACTCCCAGTTACTTTTTTGCACCACAGCCCAACTACGGTTCAACAGAAGACTTAAAGCAGCTCATTGATGAATGCCACGGCAGAGGTATTCGGGTTATTTTAGACCAACTTTATAACCATTCCTCTGAAGAAAGCCCACTCCTGCAAATTGACCGGGATTACTGGTATTATCATGATCGTCACCATCCCGACGACCCCTTTTACTGGGGACCAGAGTTTGACTATAATCATTATGATGAACACCGAGACGCCATTCCTGCCCGCGATTTTATGAAGGCTGTCGTGCGGTTCTGGATTCAGGAATACCACATCGATGGCATTCGGTACGACGCATTAAAGCAACTGGATAACCGTGACTTCCTGAATGAACTGATTGAGGAAACGAAAAACGCAGTATTTTCCAAACCCTTCTACAACATCGGCGAACATATTCCAGAGAACCCCGATCTGATAAGTCCTAATGGACCGATGGATGGATGCTGGCATGACAATTTTTATCATCAAATTATACCCCATCTTTTAGGAGACGAGTTCAATCTAGAGCAGCTAAAACAGGCACTAGAACCTAAGCAACAAGGTTATCCCGAAGGTATTACTAAGGCAATTATTTACCTGAGTAATCACGACCAAAAACGTCTCATGCTTCAATTGGGAGAACATAGCATTCTTGATGATGCTGCTTTCAAACGAGCGAAGTTAGGGGCGGTTCTTTTAATGACAAGTGTAGGCGCTCCCATGCTCTGGATGGGTGAAGAGTTTGGCGAAGGCACAGACATCAATGTTGACGAAAAGAATCAACAACTAGAATGGTCGTTGTTAGAGAATGACCGGAATAGTGGTTTATTTGAGTATTACAAAGGTTTAATCGCACTACGCCAGCAAAATCCTGCGCTGCAAACTGGCAACCTTAAATTTTTCCATGACAGTTCTGATGGCAAAGTCTTTGCTTATGAGCGTTGGAATGATCAAGGTTCACGGGTGTTTGTTGTTGTCAACTTCTCCGAGCAGTATTTAGAAGGTTATCAAGTTCCTGATATTCCGGAAAACGGAACCTGGCACGAGTGGACAAGAGACTACGATGTGCAAGCAGAGGATAATCAGTTAACTATTGATGTAGGTGAATACGAAGCACAAGTTTTCGTCTGGCAGTAGCGTTGAAGCAAGAGGAGGCGATTGAAATCGCTGCTACAAAAACAAAGTCTGCCTGCGCGGACTAGATTATAACGGGAGTAGCTAACCCGGATTTAGTATCATTGTGCCCGTCCGCTCCCTCCAGCAGAAGCAGGCTCATGGAGGAGATGCAAACCACTCGTTTCATCCCCCGGTTGAAACGCGGGGGGCTTTCACCATCGCTATTTTGTCAAAAGATGCAAAAAAGCTGTAGGGTGGGCAATGCCCACCCTACGTTTTACCAAATATCTATCGGAGAACTAGCCGTTGATGCTAGGAGCCGTTAACGCTACGGGAGTAGCCTCACCAGCCGCCAAGTCTAAGGGGAAGTTGTGAGCGTTGCGCTCGTGCATAACTTCAAAACCTAAGTTGGCGCGGTTGAGTACGTCTGCCCAGGTGTTGACTACACGACCTTGGGAATCCAGAATCGACTGGTTAAAGTTGAATCCGTTGAGGTTGAATGCCATGGTGCTGATACCCAGTGCTGTGAACCAGATACCAACC
>NZ_JAVJRX010000018.1:0-33584 GCF_040219735.1 Coleofasciculus sp. G1-WW12-02
ACGGTTTTACCTCCAAAATCCTTGATCGACTTAGATTAGCACAAAAACTTATATGTTTTAGTGGTATACGCAAAGAAAATACATCGAGACTCACAAACACAGAGAGAGGCTAACTGTCACCCCGATAGATTATTGGCAGGCGACGGGGTATCGAACCCCTGAGCCTGCCTCGCCTCTCATCCCCACCCACTTTTGGGATGGGGTTTTCCCGGCGAATTTTATAAAAAGATGGCTCTGTGTCTAGACTCATCTGCTCCTCCTTCCCTAAAAAAGTTTAGTTATGTTATCAAATATTTACAGAACGTTTCGGTAAAACCAGCCCCGGAGAACCCTGCTCTGCCTCGATAGGGAATTAAACTAGAATAAAAGGCTTTCAACCCAGGATACACTGGATTTTTATATGTCACTCAATCCTTCCCTACTTTGGCTCCTGGCAGGCTCAATGCTTTGTCTGGTGGAGCTATTTGTCCCTACGGCATTTGTCGCCTTTACCATGGGAATTAGCGCTTTAGTCGTGGCGCTGGTGGCGTTAATTATTCCCCTGTTTCCGGTGCAAGTGGTGCTATGGTTGGCGCTATCCACGGCACTGGTTATTGCATCTCGGCGTATCCTCCCGGCGGCTAAGGTGGCGAAACGTCTCGACGCTGTGGAAGCCCGTACCTTGACCGAAATTCCCCCCGGAGAAACGGGACGCATTCTCTATGAAGGGAATTCCTGGCAAGCTCGTTGTGACGATGAAACAGCCGCGATCGCACCCAACCAAAACGTTTATGTCGTTCGTCGGCAAGGCAATACACTCATCGTTGTTCCTCAAAATCTAGTCCCTTACTAAATTTTAACTTTTGTGCTGAAAACAGATTTTCCATGAGCTGTGGGGGAAATACGCTCAAATTTAGAATCCCCCGCATTTTAACCGGGGGAGAAGTCAAGAGATATTGTTGTTAACGCTTAACTTAGCGGTTTGAGAAATAATTGCCACTGTTTATGGGTGGCAGACAATTAAAATTCTAGGAGGTAATAACATGGATATATTTGCGTGGTTGATTATTTTGGTGCTTGGCGGTTCCACGATGGCTAGCTCCATTAAGATTGTCAATCAAGGGAATGAAGCATTAGTGGAACGATTGGGGAAATACAGTGGCAAAAAGCTGGAACCGGGCTTGAATCTTATGGTTCCGGTTCTGGATCGCGTCGTATTTAAGGAAACAATTCGGGAAAAAGTCCTTGACATTCCTCCCCAAAAGTGCATCACTTGCGATAATGTTTCCATCAGCGTGGACGCCGTGGTCTATTGGCGGATCATGGATATGGAAAAAGCTTACTACAAGGTAGAAGATCTGCAAGCGGCAATGGTGAATTTAGTGCTGACGCAGATTCGTTCAGAAATGGGCAAACTGGAACTGGATCAAACCTTTACGGCGCGATCTGAAGTGAATGAAACCCTGCTGCGGGAATTGGATATTGCTACTGATCCCTGGGGTGTGAAAGTGACACGGGTAGAATTGCGGGACATTGTGCCTTCTAAAGCGGTACAAGACTCAATGGAGTTGCAAATGTCAGCCGAACGGCGAAAACGGGCGGCAATTCTCACCTCTGAAGGGGAACGGGAATCGGCAGTTAATAGCGCCAGAGGGAACGCGGAAGCCCGAGTACTCGATGCGGAAGCGCGACAAAAGGCAGCGATTTTAGACGCCGAGGCGCAGCAAAAGGCGATTGTCCTCAAAGCTCAAGCCGAACGCCAGCAGGCAGTTCTCAGGGCGCAAGCCACTTCAGAGGCGCTGCAAATTGTGGCGAAGACGCTTAAGGGTGACCCCGTTGCCCGTGATGCCCTACAGTTCTTACTGGCACAGAATTATCTAGAGATGGGTAAAGAGATTGGCAGTAGTGATAGTAGTAAGGTGATGTTTATGGACCCCCGTGCGATTCCGGCGACGATTGAGGGGATTCGCTCCATAGTTGGCGATCGCGAACAGTTGGATTCCGAAGGGTTCAATTTTGAATCCCCTAATAACCATTAAGTAGGGGTTGCTGAATAAGTCTTGTGGTGGGGAGAGATGGGGAGATAGGGAGATGGGGTGAGGGTGAGTAGGGGCTTGGTAACCAAGCCCCTACATTTTTATTAGGGGTGATTTGCCGGACATCATCTGAGAAGTTTTGGGTGGGCTTAGCCCACTTTTTTTGCCTATTTTTCAGGGGGACGTATTGGCAGCTGTTTTGTCTGAAGTGTTGTTTGATTAGCAGGGCTTATCTCCCCGAATAAAGGGACTCTATAAGTCTAATTAAACTGATTGATTACTTCTGATACTATCTGAATCAGTTAATAGAGGATTAATTATGAATTTGGTAAAGCGAAGTATCGCCGAGTTGATCGGCACGTTTTGGCTAGTTTTCGGAGGATGTGGTAGCGCTGTACTTGCCGCTGCATTTCCTTATGGTGAAGGGAGCAATCCCTTGGGTATCGGTTTGGTGGGTGTTTCCCTCGCCTTTGGTTTGACGGTGTTAACCATGGCTTACGCCGTAGGTCCGATTTCCGGGGGACACTTTAACCCGGCTGTATCCTTTGGTCTTTGGGCGGCAAAACGCTTTCCGGGGGCTGAATTACTCCCCTATATTGCCGCACAAGTTGTGGGTGCGATCGCAGCGTCCACGGTTTTGTTTGTCATTGCCAGTGGGCGAATCGGTTTTGAGATGACTGGCTCAAATCCCTTTGCCACCAATGGTTTTGGGGTTCATTCTCCGGGCGGCTATTCCCTGTTTGCCTGTTTTATCACCGAGGTGTTGCTGACGTTCATCTTTTTGATGATTATCTTAGGAGCAACAGATCAGCGGGCGCCTCAAGGTTTTGCTCCCATTGCTATCGGTTTAGCCTTGACGTTGATTCACTTGATTAGTATTCCTGTAACCAATACGTCGGTCAATCCAGCCCGGAGTACCGGACCTGCTATTTTTGCGGGTGTTGAACTGTTTCAGCAAGTCTGGTTATTCTGGGTTGCCCCTATTTTGGGTGCGTTAGTCGCTGGCTTTTTCTACCTCAAATTTTTCGATGACTCAGCCTCGAAAAATACTCCACAAGGAGATGTGATAATGAGTAAAGAGCCAGCCTAAAGACTGATTAGAATACACAGACGGCGTGTCAAAGTAAGACAGAATAAAACTTGGAGTGGTTTGAAGACTCATTAATGAGCTGATTGATGATAGATCATTTTTTATATGTCATCGTTGTGGGGTGGGCTATGCCCACCTTTTTTAAGCGTCTCAAGTGGGGAGAAATTGTTCATGGAAACCAGCCAATCTCAAGTCCTAGCCGGACTCCTGGGAGTCTGTGTTGGTGATGCGTTGGGTGTACCTGTGGAATTTACCAGCCGGGAGGAACGCCTGCGATCGCCTGTAACCTCTATGCGGGGTTATGGTAGCCATAATCAGCCACCGGGGACTTGGTCAGATGACAGTTCTCTCACCTTCTGTTTAGCCGAAAGCCTCTGTCAGGGATTTTCCCTCGACGCGATCGCACAATCCTTTTGTCTTTGGCATGATCAAGGGTACTGGACACCTCACGGCACCGTCTTTGATATTGGTATGGCGACGTCTACAGCAATTCGTCGCCTACGCTGGGATCAGGTTTCGCCATTAGAGTCAGGTAGTACGGATGAAAAAAGTAATGGCAATGGGTCACTGATGCGAATTTTACCCATGGCTTTCTATTATAAATCCCTAGAATTTCCTGAATTGATTAAAAGAGTCCATCAGGTTTCTAGCATTACTCATGCCCATCTTCGTTCTCAGATGGCATGTGGGATTTATATCAGTATAGCGATTCGATTACTAGAAGGTGATGATCCAGCTACGGCTTATTTTAAAGGAATTCAAAAAATTCACCAGAGCTACAATCAACCCCCCTATACCTCAGAACTCGATAAATTCACCAGAATCTTAGATGGAGAAATCGCCCAGTTTCCCATGGAGGCGATTCAATCGAGAAGCTATGTCATTCATACCTTAGAAGCCGCACTTTGGTGTTTTTTAACCAGTACATCCTATCCCCAATCTGTGTTAAAAGCGGTTAATTTAGGCTCAGATACCGATACCACGGCGGCGGTTACAGGAGGATTAGCGGGTCTATATTACGGTGTCGAACAAATTCCCCAAGAATGGCGTGACCAAATTGCCCGCAAAGACGATATTGTTGACCTTGCCAAGGGTTTAGCTTCAGCTATAGCCTCGGAAAACTCAACCAATGACGAATGACCAATGACGACTTTATGATAAAGATATCAATTCGGGCTATTTTGTATGGAGCGATCGCATCAGCCTGGGGATATCATTGCTCAACGGTATCGTATCCTAGCTATCTTGGGGCAAGGAGGAACGGGGACAACCTACGAGGCGCAAGATCAAAGTAATAATCAACGGGTGGCGATCAAAGAAATGTCTTTGCGCCGGCTCAAAGACTGGAAAGACTTGGATCTGTTTGAACGGGAAGCTCAAGTGCTATCTTACCTCGATCATCCAGCTATCCCCAATTACCTGGACTACTTTGAGGTGGATACTCCCCAAACCCGTTTATTTTATATTGTGCAGGAACTAGCCCCGGGGCGATCGCTGTTTGATTGGGTTCAAAGCGGTTGGCGTACCCAAGAAGATGAAATCAAGGATATTGCCATCCAAATCCTAGAAACCCTAATTTATCTTCACCACATTTCTCCCCCGATTATTCATCGCGATATCAAACCCCAAAATATTATCCGCCGAGAGGATGGACAGGTGTTTCTTGTCGATTTTGGCTCAGTACGTCATGCCTATTGGAATCGCCGTAACCAAGGGATGACTGTGGTTGGTACTTTTGGTTACATGGCACCGGAACAAGATCGAGGACAAGCCTATCCCGCCTCTGATTTGCATGGTTTAGCTGCTACCTTACTATTTCTACTCACTCACCGTTCCCCTGCTGATTTACCCCAGAAACGGTTAAAACTTGACTTTCGTTCTCGTGTGAATGTGTCGCCAGAGTTTGCCGACTGGCTGGACAAAATGTTAGAACCCATGGTGGAGGATCGATTCCTCTCCGCTCGGGCAGCGTTAAACGCTTTGCAAAATCCCAAAACCCTGATCCAGCCTGTAGTAGAACATCGCCGTCGTCCTGCAGGAAGTCAGATTACATTGACCGCCACAAACGAACAGTTAGAACTCACAATTCCGCCGGCTGGGTTTAGGGGAACGGGTGGGTATTTGAATCCTGTAGCATGGAGTTTGCTCTTCATTCCAACCACAGTACTAGCCTTTTTAGCGATCGCTATCCCAAATCATGTTTATCGGATGATCCTGGTGAGCAGTCCCTGGCTCTTTGTGGGGGCATACATCAGTCTTATCTTTATACTACATGAACTATCGGTGTTAAATATTCTGTTGCGTGCAGCCAGCCACATTCAACTCAAGATTAACCCAAAAAACTTTCAGTTACAGTGGACGCTATTGGGGTTAAAAAAAACGATTCAGGGACGAACCGCAGATATTAACTGGATCGAAATTATTACCCAGTATACCGAAAAAAACAAGTTAACCAAAACATCCGAACGGTATAAAATACCTGTACGCAAATGCCGACTTTTAACCCAAATGTCCCATCAACGGATTGAATTTGCCCAGTTCATCTCCCAACGGGAACGGGAGTGGGTGGTTGAGGAAGTAACCACCTTTATGAAACACCTGCATCAGCGTTATCCTCACCTGAAACCGGAGGATGATTATGAACGGACATAATCCAGGAGATTGTATCGCTCAACGCTATCAGATTATCAATATTCTGGGTAGTGGGGGAACGGGGACAACCTACGCCGCGCAAGACCAAAAAACGGGTCAAAAGGTGGCACTCAAAGCGTTGTCTTTAGTGGGTATGACGGACTGGAAAGTCTTGGAACTCTTTGAACGTGAAGCCAAAGTTCTCTCCCGTTTAAATCATCCGGCAATTCCCAAGTATTTGGATTATTTTCAGGTTGAAACGTCCCAGAATCGCTGTTTCTATCTTGTCCAAGAATTAGCTCATGGAACGTCTCTATCCCTATTAGTCAAACAAGGATGGCAACCCGATGAGGTTAAAGTTCTCAAAATTGCCCGACAAATTTTGGAAATTCTCGACTATCTCCATAATTTGACCCCTCCCATTATTCATCGAGATATTAACCCCCAAAATGTTATTCTGGATCAAAAAGGAAATGTCTTTTTAGTTGATTTTGGGGCAGTCCAAAATGTTTATCGGAACACTCTGACTCAAGGAAGTACAGTTGTCGGAACCTATGGATACATGGCACCCGAACAGTTTCGAGGACAAGCGTATATTACCTCTGACTTGTACGGTTTAGGGGCAACATTATTATTTTTAGTGACTCATCGTTCTCCAGGCGATTTACCTCAACGCCGCCTCAAGATTGATTTTCGCGCTCAGGTACAGTCAGAAGAATTAGCGAACTGGTTAGAGAAAATGCTCGAACCCGTTGCTGAAGACCGATTTGCTTCGGCTCAGGAGGCTTTAATTGCCTTACAGGGTGAACTCGCTGATCAAAATTCATTCATTGAGCCGCCTGTATCAATAAGTAATCGTATCTTCTTGGAAAAACACCGTGACTATATCCTTGTCGATATTCCATTCTTATCATGGTATGTGATGGTGGGTTCCCTAATAGTATTTATTGGACTAATTTGTGTTTTGCCTTTTATAATCGCCATCCTACCCTTATTAATCGTCATTCGGGACAAGTTTCTCAGTCACATCTACTTGAAAATTGATAAAAAAACGTTCCAGTTGCAGTGGCAAATACTGGGATTAAGATATTGGCGCAAGGGACGAACTGCAGATATTGACAGACTGGAGATAGACATTCGCTACAATTCAAACGGTCAACCCATTCGGTCTTGTGCTATTGTCGAAGGGGTTCGCACTCATCGTTTTGGTAAATATCTTAAGTTAACCGAGAAGGATTGGCTGGTGCAAGAATTGAATTGTTTTTTGGAACAGTTACGTTCTTGAATATCGTCATTGGTCATTCGTCATTTGCTTCCCCAGCTCGCCATCGCCAAGTCATACCAAATCCGGGGAACGCTACCCCTGTTATAAACCAGTCCGCACAGGCGGACGAAAGTTTGTGTAGCAGCGATTTCAATCGCCTCCTCTTGCAGGGGGTAATAAAGGTGGATTTAGTATCAAACCCTGTCAGAAAGTTAGGGGAATCCCCTAATTTTAGCAACATTCCCTAACTGTCTATCGCTTATTATATAAAACTTCTAGCGTCCAGTGTGGGTGGCTGGTTTGAAGACAATTCCCCCAACTATTCTGAATTCAACGGTCAAATGACTGCCAAGCACCGCCAGCATGATGAAGATTGTGATGTGAGTGTGAACAGCAGTCTTGATTTGTTGTGAACTTTAGTTGGCTACAGCCATGTATTACTTTGCACTCATCGGTAACTCTATGTCTACTCGCTCTCTCCAGGATGAGGATGATGAGGATGATGAAAATGATGTGCCAATTGTTCCTAATCCTTGATGCCGAACTCTAGTACCGCTACCTTGAACTGAAAACGTCACTCGTTGTCCAGACGTTTTTGCCTAATTGCCTGAAGGTTTTAGGCGTTCGCGTGCCTGAAACTGCCAGAAGTCTAATTCCGGAGATCTCCAAGCGACTTCTTTTCGTCTCTTGTCTTTGGTGTCATAGGTAAGGCAGTTTGCCCATGATACCAGAGCGCTTTTCTCGTCCCCTTGAATGTCTTGCACTTGTGCGAGTAAACAGTAACTAGCCGCACGTTCGCTATCTAATTCAATTGCCTTTTGTAGGTGATATTGGGCGTCAGAATAGTGTTTTTGCAGCAGATACGCCCAACCCAGATTTTTGTGGACAGAGGATTTCACCGAAGCATCCTTAACTTGCGTTACTCTTGGCAAGAGTCGCTCAATCGCTGTAGCGCTGTTTCCTGCTAAAATGTCCAAACGAGCCAGGTTACTCAGGGCAGCATCGGCGGCGCGTCCTTTGTGGTTGGCTGCTGCTTGGTAATGGTTGTAGGCACGCTCAATATCTTCCAGCTTTTCATAAGTTGAACCCAGGTTGTAGTGAGCGCCGCCTAGGTTGGGATTAAATTCAATTGCCCACTGTAAATAAAATGCAGCACTTTGGAAGTCCCCCTGTAGGTAGCGTTCATAGCCAATTTTGTTGAGATTTTTAGCAATTTGCTTCCGTTTGGATTCCTCGTCAATCAGTTGGCTGAAGGTTTTGAGGAGCTGCTCGCGAACAGGTTGAGTCATTGCCGGTAACTGCCAGATGACATCAGGTTCATCTTGAGAGGGTTCAACTAATTTTGTCGGCTCAGGGGTTTGGGTATCCCCTCTCTCAGCATTACTGGTGTTTTTGGCATTGGCTGTTTCGGGTGTCACCTGATTGGCAGTGACAGGGGTGGAGTCTGTGAGTAGTTCAGGTTTGTACTTTGCCACGAGCTTAGCGACTTCCAAGCGTTTGTAGCGGCGCTCATCGGGAGGCTCATTGTCTAAGCCTAATGTTTGACAAATCCGCTCAATATGTTTTCTGACTGTCGCGTCTCCAATCTCCAGAGACTTGGCGATCGCGCCATCGGTTTCACCCGCCAATACTCGTCGTAACACCTGCTTGCGTCGGGGTGTTAGCCGATTAAATGCTTGCTCAAACTCCTCTTGATTCATTCTGATTCATCGCTGGCTAGCTCATCCACACTTGTGACTGTTACTCAAGCGAGTTGGCTGTGACTTTTAATTCTCCCCAATTCTAGCCGACATACTTTCCTCTGTCTGTAGGGGTGTTTGTCTATTGCCGCAACTAGATTGACAACTAGCGAAATAATTGTCACAATAGTGACTTGTAAGTCACAAGCGTGACAAACGCAACCAACCTGTGACTGTATCGGCAAGGGGAAATCATCACCTTGATGGTTGACGCTCAGTGATTCGCCATAACTGAAATTCCATAAGGAGAGATGACGGTGAAAACATCAGGTCAGCATCTAACACCGTTTCAGCGCAAACTGCTGCAAAAAAGTCTGCAAGAGGATTTACCGGAAAAGTACCGCCAGCGGATTGAAATCATGTTGCTGGCAGATGAAGGGATATCTCAAGCCAAAATTTGTCAAACCTTGGGGTGTTGTCCAGCAACCGCACGGCATTGGATACACGTCGCTCGTGCGGGAATGGCACACCAATGGCAAGAGAGTCGGATTGGTCGCCCGAAGACGGTGAATGATCAGTATTTAGAGCGGTTGAAAGAACTGGTGAGCCATAGTCCTCGTGATTATGGCTATTCATTTGGGCGCTGGACCGGGCAATGGTTAAGTAAGCATCTGGCGAAAGAATTGGGGATTGAGGTGAGCGATCGCAATGTTAACCTTTTGCTCAAGAAAATGGGACTCTCCACTCGACCCAAATCTGATTCAGCACCAGAGGTAACGGAGTTGGAAACCCCTCAATGCTCTCGCATCAGAATTGGGGACTTGCAATCTGCTTGCGAGTCCGAACTCCCGTGGTCACTCAATTTTATCAAGACCAGTAACTAACTCATGGTTCAGAAGTCATCAACTTTTTCCCAGCAACAGCTTGGTCAACAGCTTGCCCAAACCTTGGGACAGGCTCTTTCCGATGCGGAACTCTCAAACTGTTTTCAGCAGATTCAAATTCTAGAGCCAACCCCAGGTAAACGGTTCTGGGAGACAGCAGAGGCGACGGTGGGACTCTATATCATTTTGGCGGGTAAAGTCAGACTACTCAATAGTACGGATGATTTAATTACGTCACTAGAGACAGGGGCGTCATTTGGTGAACTCACTCTGTTTCCAGAGGAGGAATTTCACCCCTATGCGGCTAGAGCTTCCGTTAAGTTGAGGCTTTGCTATATTCCCGGTGATGTTTTGCGATCGCTCATTCGCCAGTATCCTTCGATAAAAGAGCATTTGTACGCCAGTGCAGTACGCCGAGATTCACAGGTGAGGGGGGCAAACGCCAGCCAATCTACTGATAACTCACCTGTTACAGAATATGTCAGTCAGTCTGAGACAGTTGTCTTGTCTCAACTGTCTGAGGAACAAAAACCCCAGTCCCAGATAAGTCGAGCGTACTTCCCCAACCCTACCGTAAAAGTGGGTCAGTGGTGGGGGCGAATCACTCGACGCTATCCCTTCTTTGCCCAGCAAAGTGCCTCAGATTGCGGTGCGGCTTGTCTGGTGATGGTGGGGCGCTACTGGGGGAAGCGGTTTAGTGTGAATCGCCTGCGGGATATTGCCAATGTTGACCGCAATGGGGCGTCACTGCGCGGGTTAGCCGCCGCTGCTGAGAGTATTGGGTTTACCACTCGTCCGGTAAAAGCCAGTCTGAATAAACTGGCTGAACAACGGTTACCTGCGATTGTCCATTGGCAAGGGAAGCACTATATTGTCGTTTATGAGGTGAGACGCGATCGCGTGATTGTTGCTGATCCGGCTATTGGTCAGCGTAGCCTAACTTATGCCCAATTTAAAGCGGATTGGACAGGCTATACCTTATTACTCCAACCTACAGCCCTGCTCAAACAGGCTCAAGAAGCTAGCACCCCCTTCTGGCAATTCTTTGAACTGGTGAAACCCCACCAACTGGTGTTGCTGGAAGTGTTGATTGCGTCAGTTTTGATTCAGGTTTTTGGACTGATTACGCCACTATTTACTCAGTTGCTGTTGGATCGGGTGGTTGTACAGCGCAGCACGTTGACGTTAACCGCCGTCGGATTGGGGTTACTCATCTTTGGCTTGTTTCGAGTCGCCATGACTAGCTTGCGGCAGTACCTTCTGGATCATACCGCCAACCGAGTCGATTTAGCGCTGATTGTCGGTTTTATTAGCCATACCTTCCGGCTTCCTTTGAGCTTCTTTGAGTCTCGTTATGTGGGAGACATCATTTCCCGTGTCCAGGAAAATCGCAAGATTCAGCGTTTTCTCACAGGTGAAGCCCTATCTATTCTGCTGGATTTACTGACGGTGTTTATCTATGTGGGATTGATGCTTTGGTACAGTTGGAAGATGGCACTGTTAACGTTAGTTATTGTACCACCATTTGTGTTATTGGCGTTAATTGCGACACCGTTTTTACAGCGAGTTTCCCGTGAGATTTTTGGGGCTTATACGGAGGAAACGGGGTACTTAATCCAATCCCTGACGGGTATTCGTACTGTCAAATCTATGGCAGTTGAGCAGACGGTGCGCTGGCATTGGGAGGATTTGTTTGGCAAGTCGATTAAAACGTCTTTTTCTGGGCAGGTGATTGGTAATACGCTCCAGACGTTTAGCTTAACCATTGAAGCCGTAGTCACGACGGCATTACTCTGGTTTGGGGCGTGGCTAGTGATTCAAAATGAACTCACGATTGGGCAATTAGTCGCGTTTAATATGTTGCTGGGGAATGTGATTCGTCCCTTCCAGCGGCTGATTGTGTTGTGGAATGATTTCCAGGAAGTGGTAATTGCGGTGGAGCGGATTAATGATGTGATTGATGCTGAACCGGAGGAAGATTTACACTCGTCATCTCGTCAATTTTTACCCCCGATTCGCGGACATATTCGGTTTGAGCAAGTCACGTTTCGTTACCATCCCGAAAGTGATCTGAATACGCTAGAAAATCTCAGTTTTGAGGTGCAGCCAGGGCAAATGGTGGCGCTGGTTGGGCGTAGTGGTTCGGGGAAAACGACGATTTCTAAGCTGGTTTTGGGACTTTATCCTGCGACTGAAGGGAAGATCCTTATTGATGGCTACGATGTTACCAGTTTATCGCTGCGATCGCTCCGTCAGCAAATTGGTGTGGTTGACCAGGATACGTTTCTATTTGGGGGTACAATACGGGAGAATATTATAGTGGGTCATCCAGAAGCTACGTTGAATGATGTGATTGAAGCGGCTAAACAGGCGGGAGCACATCAGTTTATTAAGGAATTGCCCATGGGTTATGAAACCCAAATCGGTGAAGGGGGAGGAATGTTATCGGGGGGACAACGACAGCGTCTGGCGATTGCTCGTGCTTTATTAGGAAATCCGCGATTGTTGATTTTAGATGAAGCGACGAGTAATTTGGATGCTGAATCAGAACGGATTATTCAGACGAATCTGAATACAATTCTGACGAATCGGACAACATTAGTGATTGCTCATCGCCTGTCAACTGTCCGGAATGCTGACCGAATTTTGGTGTTGGATAGAGGGGTTTTGGTGGAAAGTGGAACTCACGATGAATTAATGGCAAAACGGGGTCAGTATTTCTACCTCAATCAGCAGCAATTTACGATGACGGGTTGAATTAACGGTTAATCGCTAATGGAAATTAGAGAATGTCTAGTGTAGTTTGTCATTCTGAACGCTGACATTTTAATCCGTCTCAGACATGCCCTTAGAAAGGAAGCATATCACCTTTGTAGTGGCGTGGCACAGCTAAAATAGTGCTTTGTTTGTAGTAAGCACTTTAGTGCTTTAACGCATAACTGGAGAGGGCTAAAGCCCTCACTACAAAACAAATCTATCCCACAGTTAGCTGATGGCTTTTCCTTATAAATTCCAATGAGTAATGAACAATTAACACTCAACACTAATATGCCAAACCTATCGACACAGGAATCAGGGAGTCGGAATGGTCACTATCCTCGTGATCAAGAACAGACTGAAGTGATTATGACTAATAATCCGGCTCAAACAGCACTACCTAATCAGGTAAATTCATCTGAATTGATTAGTGAAGATTGGTCATCGTTGACCAAGGAACTGATTGATACTGTCCCGCGAGTTTGGACGCGGGGGTTGTTGTATTTTTTAGTCGTGTTTGCAGGGATTGTCTTACCCTGGGCAATGTTAGCTAAGGTAGATGAAACCGGGAGTGCTAGAGGGCGACTAGAGCCCCAGGGAAATGTGTTTAAAGTCGATGCACCCGTGGCGGGGACAGTGGCTAAGGTTTTAGTCAAGGAAGGTCAATTTGTCACCAACAAGCAGCCGTTACTGGAACTGGAATCCGAGGAGATTAAGAGCGAACTCCAGCAAGCTCAGACGAGATTAGAAGGGCAACAAAATCGGCTGGCGCAGTTGGAATTGATGAAAAACCAATTACTTCTGGGAGTTCGCGCTCAACAACAACAGAATCAGGCTCAAGCATTGGAAAAACAGGCTCAAGTGGAGCAAGCACGGCAGAATTTGGAGTCTCTCAGGAATTCTTATAATTTACAAAAGGAGGAGAAACTGGCTCAAGTCAATCAGGCAGAGAAAAACCTTGAATATAGCAAAACTGCTTTGAATTTAGCAGAAATTCGTTTAGCTAAGGCACAACGAGAAGTCCAACGTTACCGTCAAATTCAGGAGCAAGGTGTGGTTCCCGAAATCAAGGTGATTGAACAGGAAGATTTGGCTCAAGAACGGCAACGATTGCAGGAACAAGCGGAGTCGGATGTTCAGCAATCTAAGCTACGGAAGGAAGAGCAACAAAGTAGCTATCAGAGGATTATTCATCAAGCTCAGTCTGATATTGAGCAAGCCAAACTTCGCTTACAAGAGCAGCAAAAGAGCTATCAGAGTTTGATTCATTCGGGGGATATTGCTATGCTTAAAAGTGAAGAACAGATCAAAGAACTGCAAACCCAAGTTACGACGCTTAAAGCCGAAATTTCTCAGAGTAAAAGTCAGATTCAAGCTTGGGAATTTCAGTTAGGACAACGAGTGTTACGTGCCCCCGTGAATGGGACAGTTTTTCAGTTACCGATTCAACGAACTGGGGCAGTAGTACAACCGAGTACGTTAATTGCTGAAATTGCACCCAAGAATGCTTCCCTTATCCTGCGGGCGCAGATGGCGACATCTGAAAGTGGAACGCTGCGTAAAGGGATGCCGGTCAAGATGAAGTTTGATGCTTATCCGTTTCAAGATTACGGGGTAGTTGAAGGAACGGTAAGTCAGATTTCACCTACGTCTAAGGTGACGGAAACTGAGCAGGGACAGATAGCGACGTTTGACTTGGAAATTGATTTGAAACAGACTTGTATTAAAAGTTCGCAAGGTTGTACAGATTTGGCTGCTGGACAGACAGCAACGGCTGAAGTGATTGTCCGGCAGCGTCGCATTATTGATTTTATTCTTGATCCGTTTAAGAAGTTGCAAAAAGGGGGGTTTGAACTTTAGAGTTTTGGGACTATGGATTCGGGTTTACACGAGAATTAGCCCAGTGACATTGGCTGGTTAAAATAGACAGTCAATAACCTAATTTAGGAGCTTAGTTTTTACGGTATGTGGCGCAACGTTAGTAGAGACGTTGCATGCAACGTCTCTACAACTTTTCGGTGACACCCGGATGTGACTAAACCCGCCCCGACTCAGGTTTATAGACTTCCCGTGAAAAGTTAGAATTGAGGAGTATATCATGTCCCAAGCAATTACGATTTCCCATGAGGATATTCTGCATCAAGTTAAGCTATCGTGTCAGATTTCTGAGATAGTTGAGCAAATTGTTACTCGCAAGGTTATTGCGGATGCCGCAGCGGAGGCAGGGATTAAAGTGGAGACGGAGGAACTTCAGAAAGCAGCAGACAGCTTACGGTTAATCAGCAAACTTAACAGTGCGGAGGAAACGAGGGCATGGTTACAAAAAAATGGTCTTTCTCTAGATGATTTTGAAGAGTTGATTTACAACAACGTCATCTCTGGGAAGTTGGCTCACCATCTATTTGCTGACAAAGTTGAACCCTTTTTTGTTGAACACCAGTTGGATTATGCTGGGGTTGTTATGTATGAAGTTGTCCTGGATGATGAAGATTTGGCAATGGAACTCTTCTATGCGATTCAAGAAGGTGAGATGAGTTTCTATGAGGTGGCTTATCAATATATCCAGGATACAGAGTTACGCCGAAAGGGGGGATATCGGGGGATAGTGCAGCGTAAGGAGTTGAAGCCGGAGATTTCTGCTGCTGTTTTTGCGGCTACGCCGCCGCAGGTGCTTAAACCAATTGTGACTTCTAAGGGAGTACATCTGATTTTGGTGGAGGAGATTATTGAGCCGGATTTGGATAATAAGCTACGCTCTCAAATTATGTCTGATTTGTTTTCTAGCTGGATAAAGCAACCAACCGAGCAAGTTGAAGTTAATGTTGTTTTTGACTCAAGCAAGCTAGTTGCCCATATTGAAATTTAACTTTCAAGTTCTCGGAATAGACCTATTAACTCTGGGAGACTCTGCCTCCCGCAATCGAGCCAGAGCCTCTAAGCTTTAGTTCCCTGGCTCTGCCAGGGAACTAGTGCAGCGTGGCGGAAATAACTATCCAGCTAAAATCCCCCTTGTCTTCCTTGTCCCTAGAAGGTGGTCACTTATTTCTGCCCGCCTGCACTAGAGAAGTCTCGTTTGTAGTATTAGGTTGCCATCCCTCACTCATTAGTCTTCTATACCGTGCTGTTAAGCTTCGGAGGTTCCAGCATCAGCACAGAGGGGACACGATCTGGTGCTGCTAGTCGTAGTAATCCATAGCCGATACCTGCCAGTCCGGTCATCAGTCCAGGTGTTTCAACTCCCAAGGGAACGCCGCAGAGCCAGCCATGTTTATCAATGCTTTCGAGGATGATGGCAGCAAGGCGGTCAACTTGAGTTTTCCACTGCGGGTCATCAAGGGTTAAGCTAGCTTGCAGGAGCAATTCCAGATTCCCCAAATCGCCGTGACACAGGGAGTGGTTGTGACCAAAGCCATGAGCTAGCGTGGTTTGAAGGGCTGTGTTAATTTCTGCCCTGATTGCAGCATCATCTAAATGCTGAAGACAACGTAAGCGAGCTAGTCCAATGCCTGGGGCACCATGACACCAAGCCGTCATGCATATATGCTGATAGTCCTTATTGTCTGACAAAATCGCATTAGGAAAATACTTGAGATCGGGCAGACTGGAAACATAGCTGAGAGCAGATGAACCGGAAACATAGCGAAGGTCAGTCCAATTTTTCACTTCAGGGCAAAAGAGACCACGCTCGTACTCAATTGCAGATAAAGCTGTTGTCCGAAAGCGCAAATCACTAGTCAAAGATGCTAACTCTAGTAACGCCCACGCCATCCCAGCCGCACCATGAGAGAATCCAGATAGCGGTTTTTCCTCTGCATCTTTTAGCATGCCGCTAATACCTTCAATCCTAGTTTGAACATGAGAAACAATTTTGTTACCACACTGAATAGCAGCAGCAAGTATACGTTGAGAAGGGCGAAAACGGTATAAGCTGATTAAACTGCCAATACATCCAGATGTACCGCTAATAATGTCTAATTTTTCCTGTTTTTCAATCAAATCAGGGAGAATTTCCCCCAATAATTCAGCCTCATTAAGGAGATCGGGATCGTTCCACAGCACACCTAGATGAGTCAGAGTATAGATTACTCCTCCCCATCCCTCAAAGCCACCGATTGATGTGATAAATTCCTTGCTACTTTCTATCTGACGTTGCAGCGTTATCAATGCCGCTCTTGCCAGTTCAGTGTAACGTTTTTGGTTAGTAACACTGCCAAGATAGGCAAGGAATAAAATAACCCCTGGTAGACCATGATAGAGTTCTATGCCCAAGGGAATCGGAGTCCAGTGCTTTTGATTTAAGAGCATTAAGCCAATCCAAGAGACATCCTGCTCACCCCGCAATGCCAGCGTCTCTAAGCGATCGGCAACTGCCTGTGCAGCTGCTAACAGTTGCTCACGGTTAGCACTATTTTGCGGTTCCCTCAAATCGTACTTGGGCCATTGTCCTTGTTCTCCTACCATAGCTAATGTAGTAAGAGAAGCACGAATAAACCATAGCTGCTCTGTCAAATCAGCTTCACTGAGTTCCTGGAGACGATTTTTCACTAGAGTCATGCCTGATTCGTCGAAAAACTCAGGAATTCGCTCATTATAACTCGTCCAAAGATCGCGCGAATTAGGGCGAGTGGAAAACATGGGTATGTCACCTTCCCAGAGTTCGTTGCGTTCAGCCGCAATCACCTTTACTAGATAGGGATTCTGCTCAATTCCTCTCCAAAGTCGGTCGAAAAATTGATCGCGATCTAGAGCATTTCGTAGCAAATCCGGGTGAAAACTCTCTTGCAGCAACAAACCATAGGTTTGAGTTGGTCGCAGGATAAACCGCACTTCATCAGAGGCAAAACAAGCCAAAGGGCTGTTTTCTGACAACAACTCATTTCGGAGTTGCAACAATAACTGATAGATACTAGTAAAGCCAGTAATAATTGCCTCAGTGTAGTCTATTACATTAACTTCGGACTCATTAAGGGTAGGTTGATTCTTGCTGCCCAGGATTGGCTTCCTCTTACGAGATACCCGCATTTCGTCGGTTCCAGTTCCTTCTAAAGACTGAACACTAGTGGGTGTTAGTTGCCCCTTTTTTCCCCCCAAGCCACTGATCTCAATTCCCTCATCCTTAGCATTTGCCCAAAGGCGTCGGGGCAGTAAGCCAACACGCAAAACAGAATAATTTATTGTATTAACAGCAAGTTCGTCAGATTTTTTAATGTCGAAATTTTCAAGACGAGAATGGAAAAGAGATTCCAGATCAACTAAAATTGGATGTTCCCCGGTAGCAATTAGGTTCTCATTATGAAAGTCGGTAGCTTCAAGAGCATACAAGAGTGCCAAGTAAGCACCCTGCCTTTCATAAAAGCGCTGAATTTCTTTTGGATCAGTACAGCTTTGAGCCGCGATAAATTCAACCCACCCATAAGTACCTCGATTTATAATTTTTAGAGTGCGGAATGATGGATGATTGCCACGCTGATTAAGCCATTCTAGGAGTTGCTGAAAATGGACGTCAACAGCTAGAGCTTTGGGTTTATAAACAATTTGAAAACCAGAGCTAAATTTTGCAATTAGTACGGTACGTCCGCCGCGATGCGTGTCGCCTCTCCCGCCATCTATCTGCACGAGTAAGCCTGGTTCTATTTTTGGACTAAATGTGGTGCAAATAGCATCCCAATCGTTACAGAGGTGTTGGAGAAATTCTAGACTAAAATTGACCCAACGTTTAATGCTAATTACAAGTTGACGGGCAAGGACTGGATACTCCTGCAATAGAGGAATCACTACCTCACGCTGTTTTAGGCGTTGTAGAAAGCTCTGAAACCGCTCCTCTGGTGTTTCACCTTTTAATAGTCCTTGCAGACGAGCCACATTTAGTTCTAAAATCATTGTGCGACTCAACATCCAGAGCAATTGCCCTTTTAGATTGGTAAATAACAAATCTTCGACAGTACTGGGGTCAAAAGGCAAATTAGATTGTATCTGGATTAGCTCCTGAATTCCCTGATGCAGACGGTCAATTCCTTGGATAATTAGCGGCTCAATGGCATACAAAAACTCTGCTTTTCCTTTCTCTTTTGTTTTTTTTGGATCAAGAATTCTTTTGACCTTGAAGCAAGTAGGATGAGAAAAGGCATCAGCTAACTCTGTTAACCAATTTGGGGCATCTGAAAAACGGTTTTTCAAAGCATCAATTGGCTCACCGAGAAGGTAAAATAATTCCTCCTCAGTAATTTCATCCGTTATCAGACGTTGGGCAAAATAAGAGTCACTTGTAAATGGAAATTGTGATTTCCATCGCTGCATCAGTCGCTGGGCAAAATCTGTATTGATATCAAGATTGGGGATTGCCTCCTGTATGTTTCTAAGTAGTGCAATGCGTTCACTTAAGGGTATGGCTTTGTACCAGGCAGAGTCTTGAAAAGATACTTGATGCATAGTCTTAGTCTCCTGTTAACAAGGTACTATCAGCAAGGAAAAAGGGTGGGTTTTTTGACCCACCCATCGTTTTGGGTGTTATCCTATTCAGCCATCATTACAGGGTTGCCCAACCATTCGCTGATGGCACCACCACAGCACAAACAACTACCTCCTCCTACTGCGGAACCCATGTCCTCATCGGACAGTTCAATCATTCCTGCTGGGTTTTCAGGCAACTGCGAACGCTGATCTTCACTCAAGCTGTTCAGATACTCTTCATCTTTCCAAGCACGAATGATATCGATATCCAGGTTGTTAATTTGAATTCCAGCCATTTGGAAATGTCCTCTTAAGTAAAGTTGTGTCAGTTGGGATTAGACTTTGAATTGCCTCTAACCCTCTGATTAATCCACCGTTACTATAGTTCACTCAAAACTTAGACTTCAAGGTTAAGTCAGAACTTGTTTAGAAAAAAATAAAGGAGTTTTATCTAATTTCCTTTAATGCCAACAGAAAACAAAATTGATTGAACTGGGTTCTCCTGTGAGGCTTATGGGATTGAACCCAATGTTAAAGAAAGCCGAATCCACACGGTCTAAAGCTACTCAAAGCCAGAACCAGCCTATAACAGAGCCATATTAAATACCGAGACGGTTCCTGACTCAGGAGGACAGTAAAAGCCGCTCAAGCTGAACTGGCTTTTTTCCAGAACCTGGATAATTATTGTGATAATTTTTTCTGAATAGCCGCTAGCAGAGGTCAGAACAACTAAACGGGAGCATATAGCAATTTCCGGTTTGATGCGATACATCGTTAAGGGCGCAAGCTTTGCGCCCCTACATTGCCCCTACATTTAGGTGTACCTCACACGCTGGGAAAGCGCTATATCACCGTTGTGGGGCTATGGGAACGTAGGCGGAGCCTTCTTTCCAAGTAACCCAACCCAATCGGGTTAGCCTGTTGGGTAACGCTTACGCTCTACCCAACCTACAAACTATCCCTTATTGGAGTGCTTGAGGCACGCTTGGTGCCTACTACCAACGGGGGAACTACCCTCAACTCTGCTACCTGTGCTGGTAGCGAGAAGTTCCCTACAATGGGGGATAAACCGTTAGGGGATGTTACCCAACTTAGGGGAACCCCCCCAACGTTTTTACCGGGTGGGACTTTCGATGGCTAGACCGAACTATGGACCTCAAGCGAAAAAACGGGCACAGCGCCTGTTAGAAGCGTTGCTGGCTTACGCCAATGACGAGTGGGAGAATACAGAACATCTACAGATAAAAGTCAACTGGCAAAGTGAAAACCAGTTGGTTGTCAGGACAAAAGTGCGATTTCTCCAAGAATTGACATCCTTAGATCCCTATGAAGGCAAATTAAATAGCGAACAAATTAAGGAAGCGCTGAGACGGCTGGCAGATTTTGTCGAGATTCTAGAAGATAATCGTCCGGGAAAGAAAGGATTACATGATTGGCACTTTACCCTGAAACTCTGGCACAAGCGGTACGATAAAGATGCTATTATGCAACGGTTTAATCTAGAGTGGGAACGTCGCCGCCCGGAAAAGTCAAAACAAGTCGCCCCTAGTGCATCACCACCGCCTTCTGTAACTACAGGGGTACAATCACGGAAGACGAGGCGTTATGTAGAGACGTTGCATGCAACGTCTAGGCAAATTTATCGGTCATCGCCACCGTTAGGAAATGGGTTAGAACTACCGAATGATCCAGTGAAACTCAATTCTCAGTTTTATATAGAACGCCCTCCCATTGAGGAGCGTTGTTATCAGACAATTCGTCAACCTGGGGCGCTGATTCGGATTAAAGCACCTCGGCAAATGGGTAAAACGTCGCTGCTAGACCGGATTCTGGACTATGCAGAACAGCAAGGTTATGCCACGGTGCGGTTAAATTTGCTCCAAGCTGAGGCAGAAGTCTTTAGCAGTCTGAATCGATTTTTACGCTGGTTGTGTGTTTGTATCGCTTCTAAACTTAAACTTGATGCTCAACTGGATAAGTATTGGGATCAGGATCGGGGCAGTATTGTTAATTGTACAACCTACATCCAAGATCATTTATTAGAACAACTGGATTCTCCTTTAGTTTTGGCATTAGATGAAGCAGATCGGGTGTTTCAGTCCCCAGATATTGCACAAGGATTCTTTCCTATGTTACGCAGTTGGCATGAGGAAGCCAAGACTGTTGATATTTGGGAAGAATTGCGATTAGTCGTGGCACATTCGACAGAAGATTATGGACCCTTGGATATTAATCAATCCCCCTTTAATGTGGGATTACCGATAGAATTGCCAGAGTTTACCTCGCAACAAGTCGCCGATTTAGCTCAACGCTATCAACTGGATTGGGATGAAACGCAAGTTCTACAGTTAATGGCGATGGTAGGGGGACATCCCTATTTAGTGCGATTGGGACTGTATCACTTAGCCCGTCAGGATGTAACGCTCTCCCAATTATTACACGATGCGCCAACCGAAGCGGGAATCTATGAGGCACATTTGCGCCGACATTGGGGAATGTTGAAAGAAAATTCAGAATTAGCCGCCGCCTTAAAACAGGTAGTTAGTGCCACCGAACCCGTGCAAATCGAAACCATGCAGGCATATCAATTATACAGTATTGGGCTGATTCAGCGAAAGCGCGATCGCGTCATCCCTCGTTGTCAGTTATATCGACACTATTTTCAGCGAATTATAAATTATGAATTATAGCGACCCAAATTGTAGAGACGTTGCATGGAACGTCTCTACAGGGTTTTTGTTACTGGGATTACACTAGCCGATGCTCTAGCAATTTACTATCAATTTCACCGGATCTAAAATGACTCTATGTCAGATAGCAATTATTACAAAATAGGAGGAAGTTTAGAGTATCAGCACCCGACTTATGTGGTGCGACAGGCGGATGCTCAATTGTATCAGGGATTAATGAATGGGGAATTTTGTTATGTCCTCAACTCTCGACAGATGGGTAAATCCAGCTTACGGGTGCAGATGACTAAGAAGCTAAAAGCCCAAGGTGTCAAATGTGCCGCGATTGATATGACTCGCATTGGTAGCCATGTGACGCCAGAAGAATGGTATGGCGGATTGGTGTCTGAATTATTGCGCGGGTTTCGACTTTCCAGGAAGATTAACTTTAGCAAATGGTGGCGCGATCGCGAGGTTTTATCTCCAGTACAACGCTTGAGTGAATTTATTGATGATGTCCTCCTTATTGAGTTATCTGATCACATCGTCATTTTTATCGATGAAATCGATAGTATCATAAAAATCCCCTTTCGGGATGACTTTTTTGCCTTTATCCGTGCTTGCTATAATCAGCGCGTGGATAACCCAGATTATCAACGCCTCACCTTTTGCCTTTTGGGAGTGGCTACCCCATCGGATTTAATCGCCGACAGAAATCTAAGTACGCCGTTTAATATTGGCACAGCGATAGAATTAACGGGCTTTCACTTACATGAAGTTAATCCATTGGTGCAAGGATTAGAGACAATTGTCAGCCATCCCAGACAGGTAATCGCTGAGGTATTGGAGTGGACAGGGGGTCAGCCATTTTTGACCCAAAAGCTGTGTAAATTAATTGTGCAAGAGTCAGAATCGCATACTCTCAAATCATCGAACGGGATTGAGGCGTTAGTACGGGAAAATATCATCGAAAACTGGGAAGCCGGTGATGAACCAGAGCATTTAAGAACAATCCGCGATCGCATCAAGTGGAGTCAGCGTCAGAAACCCTTACTGCTCCTCTATCAACAGATTTTACACCAAGGAGAAGTGAAAGCCAAGGACACCTCAGAACAGATGGAATTACGCCTGTCTGGGTTAGTGGTAAAACAGCAGGGAAAGTTAAGAGTCGCTAACCAGATTTATCAGGCAGTTTTTAATAACAATTGGGTCAATGAGATATTAGCAGAAGCGAATTTACTACACAAAGAAACACCATTACCTATACAATTACCGACAGACGTTCAGGAATCTAATCAGATAGCGGCTAGTGCTGTACAGTTAACTGATAGAGCTTTAGAGTTATTTGCCAAGGCATACTTAGAACCTCAACAGCGTTTAGTCAAAATAGTTGCCCCTAAACCAGAAGAGGGGTTTTTATCAGAGTTTTTAGTCGCTGATAAATTAGTCAGAATTTATCAAGGAGATATCACCAATCTTGCCGCCGATGTTATCGTCAGTTCGGATGATACCTATCTCAGTATGAGAGGTGGAGTCTCTCGCGGAATTAGACGGATGGGTGGCGAGGAAATTTACAAAGAAAGCCAGGATTGTAGGATTTTAAATGCTTTATCTATCGGTGATGTGGTTGTGACATCAGCCGGAAATCTGCCAGCCAATAAAATATTCCATGGCACAGTTATTGATTGGCAGCTTGAATTATTTCCGTCAAAAAAGATAATCCAGAAGGTTGTACATGATTGTCTGATAAAAGCCAATCACTATGGATATAAAACGATTGTCTTTCCTTTACTGGGTACAGGAGCAGGATGTCTGAATAAACAAATCGCTTGGGAAATTATGCTTAAACAAATTATTATGGATTTATCGACGATTCACCAAACACTAATCGAAGTAGTTATCACTCTCTATGGGAGAGAAACGTTGTCAGATTTAAACTGGAAATTTTTTATAAATGAAATGCAAGCAAAATGGGAAATAAAGTAAATTAATTAATAATATATAAAAAACAAAATAATGCAGAAATTCAAATAATTAAACTATGCCAGATAGCAATTATTACCAAGTTGGGGGAAGTTTAGACTATCAGCACCCGACTTATGTGGTGCGACAGGCGGATGCTCAATTGTATCAGGGATTAATCAACGGAGAGTTTTGCTATGTTCTCAACTCCCGGCAAATGGGCAAATCAAGCTTGCGGGTGCAGATGACGAAAAAGCTAAAAGCCCAAGGTGTCAAATGTGCATCGATTGATATGACTCGCATTGGTAGCCATGTGACGCCAGAAGAATGGTATGGCGGATTGGTGTCTGAATTATTGCGCGGGTTTCGACTTTCCAGGAAGATTAACTTTAGCAACTGGTGGCGCGATCGCGAAGTTTTATCCCCAGTACAACGGTTGAGTGAATTTATTGATGATGTACTGTTAATTGAGTTATCTGATCACATCGTTATTTTTATCGATGAAATCGATAGTATCCTGAAAATTAAGTTCAAAGATGACTTTTTTGCCTTTATCCGAGCTTGCTATAATCAACGGGTGGATAATCCCGACTATCAACGCCTCACCTTTTGTTTGTTGGGAGTCGCTACGCCATCGGATTTGATCGCCGACAAACAGCGGACACCGTTTAATATTGGTCAGGCAATTGAGTTAACCGGGTTTACTTTTGCCGAAGCCAAGTCAGCTTTAATCAAAGGATTGCAGAATTACGTAGAGAATGCTGAAGCGGTTTTAACTGAGGTATTGGATTGGACAGGAGGACAACCGTTTCTGACTCAAAAACTATGTTCTTTCATTGTTCAAGAATGGGATACAAGGGGTCAGGAATTCCATCCCGATAATCCATCGGCGACTAAAGAGATTGAGCTGTTAGTGCAACAGTGTATTATCGAAAACTGGGAAGCGTGGGATGAACCGGAGCATTTAAGAACGATACGCGATCGCATCCTGGCAAATGAACAGCGTGCAGGTAGATTACTGGGACTCTATCAACATATTTTACAGCAGGGACAAATCCCCACAGACGAGAGTCCGGAACAAGTCGAATTGCGACTGACGGGGTTGGTGGTTAGACAGCAGGGATATTTAAGAGTTTATAACCCCATTTATGCTGGGATTTTTAACCGTCGTTGGGTGGAGAAAGAATTAGCCAATTTGCGACCCTATAGTCAGGGAATTACTGCCTGGGAGGAATCAAACTGTCAAGCTCAATCACGGCTGTTGCAGGGGCAGGCATTGCAAGAAGCCTTGGCGTGGGCAACTAATAAAAGTTTAAGCGATCGCGATTATCACTTTTTAGCGGCTAGCCAAGAATTGGATAAACGAATGGCTTTGGAGTTAGAGAGAAAACAGAAGGAGGCAGTCGAACAGGCAAATCAGATATTGGTTGAGGCGACACATAAAGCCCAACGCACGATTCGCATGGGCTTGGGCATCCTGTTCGTCTCGTTATTTGGCGCAGGAGTTGCAGGAATCGTCGTCAACTTAGTGATTAGAGAACTAAAACAGACGATGGAAAGTACTCGACTCGAACGGGTCAGTTTTCAAGCTTTGCAACGGTTTGAAAGTAGGGGTGACGAAATCGAAGGGTTACTTTTAGCCATGGAAGCAGGGCAAGCTTTGCAAAAGCAGGCGCAAGATAGTCGTCTCCTCCCAGAGGAACTTACCACCAGTCCCGTTGTCGCCCTACAACAAATTCTTGACAACATTCGAGAACGGAATCAAATCAAAGGGCATCAGCAAAGAATATGGCATGTCAGTTTTAGTCCGAATAGTAAGTACATGGCGACGGCTTCATCAGATGGCACTGCCCGACTGTGGGACTTATCTGGCAATCAAAAAGCTGAATTAAAGGGACATCAGGGTTGGGTAACCCATGTCAGTTTTAGCTCCAATGGAGAATACATCGCCACGGCTGGGGAAGACGGTACTGCCCGATTGTGGGACTTATCGGGGAAAGAGCTTGTTGAATTTAGGGGGCATCAAGGTCAAGTCTGGAGTGTCAGTTTTAGCCCCAATGGTGAATACATTGCCACGGCTGGGGAAGACGGTACTGCCCGATTGTGGGACTTATCGGGGAAACAGCTCGTTGAATTCCGGGGGCATCAAGGCAAAGTCTTGAGTGTGAGTTTTAGCCCCAATAGTGAATACATTGCCACGGCTTCGGCTGATGGTACTGCCCGATTGTGGGATTTGTCTGGGAAGCAACTCGTTGAATTTCAAGGGGGGGTTCAGGGTACAGTCTTGAGTGTCGATTTTAGCCCGAATGGTGAGTATATTGCCACTGCCCATGACGATAGCACTACCCGGTTGTGGGACTTGTCTGGCAATCAAATCGCTGAGTTGAAAGGGCATCAGGGCTGGGTAACCAGTGTCAGTTTTAGTCCCAATGGTGAGTACCTTGCCACAGCGAGTGAGGGCGGTATTGTTCGGTTGTGGGATTTGTTTAGCCACCAAAAAGCTAAATTTAAAGGACACCAGGGCTGGCTAACCAGTGTTAGCTTTAGCCCCAATGGACAATACATGGCTACGGCTTCATCGGATGGCACTGCCCGACTGTGGGACTTGTCTGGTAATCAAAAGGCTGAATTTAAGGGACATCAGGGTTGGGTAACCCGTATCAGTTTTAGCCCGAATGGAGAATACATTGCCACGGCTGGGGAAGACGGTACTGCCCGATTGTGGGATTTGTCGGGCAAGCAAAAAGCCGAATTCAAAGGGCATCAGGACTGGTTAACCGATGTTAGCTTTAGCCCAAATGGGCAATACATGGCTACGGCTTCATCAGATGGTACTGCCCGACTGTGGGACTTATCGGGCAAGCAAAAAGCCGAATTCAAAGGGCATCAAGGCTGGGTAACCAGTGTCAGTTTTAGCCCGAATGAGCCGTATATCGCCACGGCTGGTGAGGATGGCACAGTTCGATTCTGGCACTTATCGGGGAACCCGCTAACGGGATTTAAAGGGCATCAAGACTGGATAACGAATGTCAGCTTTAGCCCCACTGGAGAATACATCGCCACGGCTAGTCATGATGGTACTGCCCGATTATGGGATTTATCTGGCAACCCGCTTGCGGAATTTAAGGGGCATCAGGGTTGGGTAAGGAGTGTGAGTTTTAGCCCCAATGAACTGTATATCGCCACGGCTGGTGAAGACGGTACTGCCCGGTTGTGGGATTTATGGGGTAACCCGCTAGCAGAATTTAAGGGGCATCAGCGTGCAGTAACGAGTGTTAGTTTTAGCCCCGACGGAAAGTACCTTGCCACTGCATCCAATGATGGCACCGCCAGGAAGTGGCAGGTTGAGGGATTAAATGAAATGCTCTATCGAGGCTGCAATTGGCTCAACTATTACTTTGTTACTCATCCGAAAGCCTTAGAAAAACTAGAGGTTTGCCAGTAGCCGTTCAACTTTGTTGCCCCGTTCGATAAAACACTCCACTTTTCATTTATTGGTCAGAGAATTTAACTATAATTTATATCATGTCAGAGAAGAACTACTACAAAGTTGGGGGAAGTCTAGAGTATCAGCATCCTACTTATGTAGTGCGAAATGCTGATTCTGATCTGTATCAGGGATTGCTGAATGGAGAATTCTGCTACGTTCTCAACTCTCGGCAGATGGGTAAATCCAGCTTGCGGGTGCAGATGACAAAAAAGCTAAAAGCCCAAGGTGTCAAATGTGCCACGATTGATATGACTCGCATTGGTAGTCATGTGACGCCAGAAGAATGGTATGGGGGATTGGTGTCTGAGTTGTTGCGTGGGTTTAGACTTTCCAGGAAGATTAACTTTAGCAACTGGTGGCGCGATCGCGAAGTTTTATCTCCGGTACAACGCTTGAGTGAATTTATCGATGATGTTCTCCTAATTGAGTTATCTGAAACCATCGTTATTTTTATTGATGAAATCGATAGTATCATAAAAATTCCCTTTCGGGATGACTTTTTTGCCTTGCTCCGGGCTTGCTATAACCAACGGGTAGATAACTCAGATTATCAACGTCTCACCTTTTGCCTGTTGGGAGTCGCCACGCCTTCAGATTTAATCGCCTCCAGAACACTGAGTACGCCGTTTAATATTGGCACAGCAATAGAATTAAGCGGGTTTAACTTGGATGAAGTGAGTCCATTGGTGCAAGGATTAGAGACAATTGTCAGCCATCCTAGACAGGTAATCGCTGAGGTATTGGAGTGGACAGGGGGTCAGCCGTTTCTGACCCAAAAGCTGTGTAAATTAATTGTGCAAGAGTCAGAATCCCATACTCTCAAATCATCGAACGGGATAGAGGCGTTAGTACGGGAAAATATCATCGAAAACTGGGAAACCGCCGATGAACCGGAGCATTTGAGAACAATCCGCGATCGCATCAAGTGGAGTCAGCGCCAGAAACCCTTACTGCTCATCTATCAACAGATTTTACACCAAGGAGAAGTGAAAGCCAAGGACACCCCAGAACAGATGGAATTACGGCTGTCTGGGTTAGTGGTAAAACAGCAGGGAAAGTTAAGAGTCGCCAACCGGATTTATCAGGCAGTTTTTAACAACAATTGGGTCGATGAGATATTAGTAGAAGCGAATTTACACCAAAAGAAAACACCATTACTGACACAATCACCAATAGAAATTCAGAGATTTAATCAAATAGCGGCTAGGGCGTTACAGTTAGCCGATAGAGCTTTAGCCTTATTTGCCAAACAGGAAATCAAAGCTCTACTGTTAGCCATGAAAGCTGGACAGGCATTGTATTCCCTAGTCCAGGATAATTGCTGCCTAGAAAACTATCCCACCGTTCGTCCAGTATTGGCGCTACAAACGATTCTTGATCACATCCGAGAGCGGAATGAATTCAAAGCGCATCAGTATGGAGTGAACAACATAAGTTTTAGCTCGGATGGGCAGAACTTAGTCACTGCTGGACTAGATGGTACGGTTTTACTCTGGAATCAATCTGGACAGCAGATAGCTCAACTGGAGCTTCCTAAACCAGGAGTGAGGAGTGTAACTTTTAGTCCAGATAATCAGCATATTGCTACGGCTGGAGAGGATGGAAAAATTAGACTTTGGCATTTATTCGGACAGCAAATCGCTGAATTTAATACTCATCAGGTAGGAATCAGTTGTGTAACCTTTAGTCCGAATGGACAGTATTTAGCGATGGCAGGTGACAGCTTTGTCATGATTTGTAACTTATCGGGACAACTGTTAGTTCAATTAGATCGTCAATTTTTTAATGTTTCTATTACCCGTACTCAGATAAAATTGCCCGTTACCTGGTTCAACGTTAGCTTTAGTGCCAATGGACAGAGAATTACTGCTGTTAATGAAAACGGCATGATCAAAGTTTGGGACTTATCCGGACTACAGTTAGATCAATGGAAAGGTGAAACGGGAATTACTAGTTTGAATTTTAGTCCTGATGGGCAGAGGGTTGCGACAGTTAATGAAAACAGCATAATCAACAAATTGCTTGGCAAATTAGGCTTAAAGAAATTATTATGGATTTATCTACGATTCATCAAACGATACTCGAAGTAGTTATCACTCTCTATGGTATAGAAACGGTATCAAATTTAAATGGGGAATTTTGTTAAGTAGTAGGACAAAAGTTTTGGGAAATGTATAAAGTTTTGTAAATATTGCTGTAACGCTTGTGACATAACAATTTGTGCGGTTTTTACATTTCTTAACACCGAGCTGTTTATTTATGTCCGACCACTTATGTCCTCAACTCCCGACAAACAAATCGCTTGGGAAACTATGCTTCAACAAATTATTATGGATTTATCGAGGATTTACCAAAGAATACTCGATGTTTGCTCCCCCTGCTTGCCATAGTGCCATGGCACATCTGGAACATGCTTCCCCTGCATCCTACCTCCACAACCAGACTTATTCAGTAAAGCATGTATGAATATAAAGTCGGTGGGAGTCTCCCGGCTGATGCTCCCACCTATGTTTGGCGACAAGCCGATCGCGCTCTCTATACAGCCTTAAAAGCTGGACTCTTTTGTTATGTCCTGAACTCTCGACAGATGGGGAAGTCTAGCTTGCGAGTGCAAACGATGACGCGACTCCAGTCGGAAGGAATTGCCTGTGCTGCAATTGATTTAACTGAAATTATTAGTCCCGATATTACGCCAAGTGAATTTTATGGCAGTATCACCTATACCCTAGCCGATAGTTTTAATCTCCTGGATAAAATTGGCGACTTTGATAGCTGGTGGTGCAACTATGGAAGCTTATCCAGTACCCAGGGATTGGTGCGATTTATTAAAGATGTTCTCCTCAAACATGAATCACTTTTAGGAAAAAAATTAATTATCTTTGTCGATGAAGTCGATAGTGTTCTCCGTTTGCCATTTTCTGTGAATGACTTTTTTGGTTTAATTCGCGCTTGTCATAATAATCGTGCCGATCAACCGGAATATAACCGCCTCACCTTTGCCATTTTAGGCGTGGCGTCGCCGACAGATTTAATTCGTTCCCAAGCCTATAGTCTTCCGTTCAACTGTGGAGAAGCGATTGAATTGACGGGTTTTCGCTTAGACGAAGCTGAACCTATTACCCAAGGGTTAACCGTCAAATCCGCCAACTCCCAGGAACTGATGAAAGCGGTACTCAGTTGGACACAGGGACAACCCTTTTTAACCCAGAAACTCTGCAAGCTAATCGTCGAAGCTGAAGATGCACCGCCGCTCGGACAAGAATCTAACTGGGTTGAGCAACTCGTGCGATCGCGCATTCTGGAAAACTGGGAAAGCCACGATGAACCGGAGCATTTACGCACCATTCGCGATCGCTTGCTCAGAAATGAACAACGCACTCGTCCACTTTTAAAGCTTTACCAAAAAATCTTATCCTCGTCTCATTCATCCCCGATCCGGGGAATATCGGAGTTGAGAACATCCCCCAATCGATGCGAAGAAATTATTGCTGATGAGAGTCCCGAACAAATGGAATTGCGACTGTCAGGATTAGTGGTCAAGCAAGGGGGAATTTTAAAAGTTCACAATCGCATTTATCGGTCAGTTTTTAACCCCAGTTGGCTAAAAAAACACCTGGCTGCTTTAGAACCCGAACCTCAGTATGCCAAATTTCAGAAAACCCTGGCTGAACTGGAGCGAAAACTATTAGTCTCTCAACTAGCTTGTGTCGCCGATGGTAGAGATTCGGCGCAGGCGCTTTATGAGGTGTTGCGAGACGTGACCTTACAAATCGGCGATTTACTCAGCGCCGATCGATCGACTATCTTTTTACTCAATGAAGATAAAACCGAACTTTGGTCAGTCGTGGCTGAGAATGAAGGAAGTGAATTTCTAGATATTCAGGTACGATTAGGGGAAGGAATTGCGGGTCTAGTTGCCAAAACTGGAAACTTAATTAATATCCGGTCGAATGTTTACCAAGATTCTCGGTCTGATTTGGTTAAAGAATATGACCAAAAGTATAATTATTATACCTATAATGTATTAGCATTACCAATTACCAATGAAAACCACCAAGTCCTTGCCGTTATTCAATTACTCAACAAATTAAAGCGCTCTAAACACTTGGATAATCAGGGAAATTGGTTAATTGATCGCCACGGATTTAGCCAACGTGACCAAAAGCAATTGGCAGAATTTATTCCAGCAATTCGCCGCATTCTAGAAAGCTGTCAATCCTGTTATCGTGCCACAAAGAAACTGCGAGCAACCGCCGCTTTAGCAGAAGCCACTCGTTCTCTCGATAAGAGTAGTTTAGATATTCAAGAAATCCTACCACGGGTGATGGACGCGGCAAAGAAACTCATGAATGCTGATCGCAGTACCTTATGGCTTTTGGATCGCGATCGCCATGATTTGTGGACAAAAATTCCCCAAGCTGATGGTTCCTTGACCCAAATGCGAGTCCCTGTCGGTGTGGGATTTGTAGGTAAAGTGGCGAAAACGGGTCAACCCCTAAATATTCCCTTTGACCTCTACGATCATCCTGATGCAACAAATTCTCGAAAATTTGACCGCACCACGGGTTATCGCACCTGTAGTTTACTCTGTATGCCTGTATTTAACGCCGATGGTGAATTAATTGGCGTGACGCAGTTAGTTAATAAACGTAAATCAGGACATTTTCCGTCCTATAAACCTGAAGATTGGCCCCAACCGCCTGCACAATTTAAAGCGAGTTTTGATGAGCATGACTGCCAGTCGATGCAAGTGTTTAACGAGCGAGTGGGTGTGATTCTGCACTATGCCCAAACCCATGAAACATTAAAACAGCTTGCCCAAATTCAACCCAAAGAAGGGGTTCACAATACCCTAGTTATGCTAAGTCAAGCCGTGGGCAACCATAGTGATGAAGTCATGCACAACATGCTAAATTTTGTCGCCAAATCGGTGGCAAAGTCCCTAGATGCTGAACGAAGTACAATTTTTATCTTGAATAGCGATCATCAGGAGTTTTGGTCGTTGATTGTTGATGATAAAATTGGCAAAATTAGGGAAGTCCAGATTGCTGTTGATGGAAAAGATTTTGACTTGACATTCAAATTGACGCGACATCGAGTGAATCATAAGCATCAAAGCCTCTCGACATTAATTCAAACGGCTACCCCTCAAGTTGAGGACTATCTTATTCATAGTCATTTAGTCTATCCCATCGTCAATTCGCAGCAGAATGTGGTGGCAATTATGGAATTGTACAATAAACTGAAACCCACTAGCGATCGCGGCGCACCGTTATCTGAACGCATTGACCCTAAAGGGTTTAGGAAAGCCGATGAAAAGCAACTGGCTCAATCTGTCCCTTCTATTCTCCCCATTCTGGAAGGGGTACAATCTTTTTATCGAGAAATGCGTATCATTCAGGGGCGACAAGCCATCGATGCGTTATGGCTAGCCATTAGTTCGATTAGTCAAGGGAATTGGACATCCCAGGAAATTCTGCAAAAAGTAATGGATGCGGCGCAAAACTTGACCAATGCTGATCGCAGTATCCTTTGGCTAGTTGATCGCCAACGTGGTGATTTATGGACTGAACTTCCTGGTGTTGGGAAAATTCGCTGTCAAATTGGTACGGGTTTTGCGGGTCAAGTGGCAGCATCGGGTAAACTGATGATGATTTCCTATGACTTGTATGACCATGTTGGCGCATTACACGCCAAACAAATGGATTTAGAAACTGGATATCGCACCTATAGTTTGCTCTGTATGCCGGTTTTAAGTCGTGATGGGGAGTTATTGGGAGTGACGCAGTTACTCAACAAGCGCAAACCGGGGAATTTTTCTGAGGATAACTCCGCTGATTATCCTGAAGTTCCTGATTATTTTAAGACAAGTTTTAATGAACGCGATCGACGGTATATTGAGATATTTAATAATCAAGTCGCCGTGATTGTTCAAAGCAATCAACAGCAGGATGTATTAAAAAGTGAAATTTTGGGTAGACTGTCTAGAGCGTCGCTTTAGTAACCAAAATCAAGGGTTAAATCCTCCTCATCGATAAATGAATGAGGACAAGATCCCCGACTTCTTCAAGAAGTCGGGGATCTGAGCATCTGCATTTCACAACTCAAACAGGATGGCTATATTAAACCTGTGGTAATTTATCGCCGTTCCTTAGGATCACCTTCAAAGGGTTGAACACCTGTCTCTGGATATTCGTCATCGGTAGCGCCAAAGATTCGCTTGACACCTCCCCAGAGATAATCAAACATTTCCTGTACTCGCTCTAAAACCGTCATAGCTTCCCTCCGCTTTCTACAAGTTATCGTCAAAACCGCTTCAAAATATGTTCTTGATAAATAAGGGTGAACAGTTGTTAACCCATCCCCAATTTAGGATAAAAGAAGACGTTGGCTCTAGTTCGCTCAACCGAATGCTAGTTTTCACTCAGTTGACTTGAGTCAGCCTATCTGCATTTATACTCAAAGCGAGTGATAACTTAAGAGTCAGTGATTTAATTGAACTGGGGATGAGCTATTCTTATCACAACTGCATTTTAGGATACATGGCGCTAACCATCTTTAATGCGGGAAGGGGACTCCCGTTATACCGAAGGTTAGCGGGAGGGGAATTGCCGCCAACATTGAAATTGATCGATAGCGAATCATTGTTTTCAGGATTGGTATTCATAGCCGTCTGCCTTATGAATAGTTCTC